>CAYPTM010000021.1:0-15640 GCA_964413345.1 uncultured Elusimicrobiales bacterium | reverse complement strand
CCGCGGGTTTGCTTAAGCTGTTTTATGACACGGTGGCGGAGCCGCCGTATGTAAGGAAGGTGGTGCTGAAACAGAACAAGAAGCAGATATACGAGGCGCACTGGGAAGATGATACTACCTTCACCCGGAAGCTGGTGACAACGCCGAGCCAGGAGGACGTTGTCCTTAGCCTGGCATATCCCCTGGTGGTGGACACGTGTTTCAACCGGCCGATGGACGTCACGCAGTCAACCATTTCATATGTGAACGCAGTGATAAATGTCCACCGCATAGATGATAAAGAGTATGGGCCTAATTGCTATGAGGGTGTGGTTTCGCGCGCGCAGTTAAGCCAGCTTGAAAGCGGCGGCAACATGGGTGGAATAAGTGTCGCCGGCAAGGATACATTCGGGAATAAACTGGATGTAAATCCGGAGAGCAAGACCTACCGGTCCAAAGATGGCTCATGGGGCAATCTGGAGGAAACGGGGGCTGATCTGGCTTATCGGAAAATAGTGGCACCGGAATACCCGATGCTACATATAGGGGGATACGGTATGCACGGGGGGGCGAAGTACAAAGTGCCCGGCGCCGGCTGGGATGGCAATTGTCTTGTTGAACATTATAAAGTTCAGAGCGTTACCGTAACTGGCCCTGGTGTGGAATTTACGCTTTATGGCGGAACCAGCTCCTTAAGATGTGATCTCCCCTCCACTCCGGAACCGGGAGTATATACCGTGACCGCTACCGGCGCGGATGGCTTGGTGACCAGTGCGGAGATTGGTGTGCCTAAATTCTCGTACTCTGTCCCTTCCGTAATGGGGGGATTCAATCCCGGAACTTTTGAATTCGATATTGACATGACGCTCCAGTTTGCTTCGGCTACCGGATTCTCGCGTATTGCCTCATACTTTGCCGGCGTGCAGCAGGGTGAGATTAATCCCAGTAGTTCCTATGCGTCCATTCACGAAGACTTTGATGAGACTGAGGCCAGCGGTCCAAACTCAGATCCGGACTCGCTCGGTTTGAAGAGTATGCTACTTGTCGACAAGTACGGCAACTATGCTGTTTATAGTCCGCAGATGTGGGTGCAGGGAATGCTTTTTGATGCCTCGCTGAATTCCACTACCTGGGGTCCCGTTAATCCATACAATACCGTTCCGTTGAGTTATTACGGGATGTCCGGTCCCGGTGTTCCTCCGCCGGATCCGCAGCGTCCGTTCGTTCCCAGCACCGCATATTTGGACACAGGAACGGAGCCGAACTTTTACGGCGATGGCTGGATTATTGCCCAGTCATATGGTGTGGGTTCTGCGCCAGATTATCAGGATTTCGGCCGATTGCAGACTTCCTGTAACGGTACTGCCATCACGCAGCGTCATCTGTGGGGGGTAGGGGGCGACCCCACTTGGTCCCTGGGGCAAGAGGATGAGGTGGTGCTTGATAATCTCCTGGCAACGGGTCCCATGCTGTGCAACAATTCTCATTCGGACTCGGTATTCCCGCTCAAAACCGGGCCTACCGGGTATGACAACCTGGTATTCAATAACTGGGATACTTCAGTGCCTTATTCCTCCGCCGCCGCCATGGGCTTCTTCGGTGTGGTTTATCCGTCTACCGGAGGGGTTTTGTCTCCGCATGTAGGAATGCTGACTAGTACTCTGAGGAGCAGTTCTCGGTGCTTGACTGGTATGAGTGGGAATTACTTATCTGGTTCAAACGGTCTTTCTTGCAATGAGTTGTCCATAGATTCATTCTTGCTCGATGTTCCATTTCCGGATGATCCCCAGTATTTAGATATTTACGGCTGGAGCGGGACGAAGATAAGTCTCTCCAGCGGTACTGTCCCCGTTGCGGCGGAACTTACGCTTGACGGAATGCAGTATGGCGATCTTACAACCGTTATCCTGAAACGGGAGTTAATTGACGGCAAATGGCAGGTCACGGATGTCCTGCGTCCGAAGTTGCTGGACACTAACAAGATCGTCGATGCCTATGGGAACATGAAGGTGGATATCACCATAAGCACCACCCCGGCGGTTTACACTGTGGCGGCCATCGCCTATGACAATAAGAATACGGTCTCTTCCCCGGATAATAACGCTCGATTGAAATCCGGAAACGCGGATACGTCCCTGGCGAGCGCTGATCTTTCTTCTTCAAACGCTTCCGAAGCGGAACGGAAATTGCTGGAGGCCGGATATCATGTTCCCAGTACTTCAAATCAGTGGTATCAGGTCTCCTCATCCGGAGACCTGGGCAACAGTCTTCTCAGCATGAAAAATGATGGCATCTCCATCCCGGCCGGAGAAGCGGCCGAAATAGTGCATATCTCCGATGATTTTCAGAACGTGACTTGGCTTAATGCCGCCATGGATAGCACGGGGACACTGTCTTCCATAATAACCTCCACCGGCGGTTATTATACTGTCGCCGTGACCACTTACAGCGTGCCGATAAGCGCGCCTGAAACCGGGGTGGAGATAACAAGCGCCGACCCGTACTACTATAGCCGAGGCATTATTTACACGTCCTCTCCGATAGCTATGAGTTTCCCTGCGGTTGACGTGTCCAGCCGGGGAGTGCAACAGACTTACTATACGGTAGACCCCACCAATGAAACGGTTCTAGAGCAGGGGTTTTCTTCCTCCACGGTAGGTTCATTCACTGCGGGAAGCAGTGTTTCTCTTGGCAGTCTTGCCGAGGGCGTGCATTTCGTTTTGTTCGGAAGCGTGGACAACATGGGCCTGTACGAGAATACGAACGCGCTGTATGTCGTGGCGGACTATACGCCGCCGACAACGGTGCTGGCTTCAACCGAAGTCTATTTCAGTACGGGAAGCTACTATTATTTCCCATCGGCATCCAGCGTCAGGCTTATGCCGGATGATCCTCGCGTAAATGGCGGGTATTCCGGCGTGGCCTGGATACGCTATTCGGTGGACGGCGGGCAGGAAGTTGAGGTAAGTTCTACCGCGCTTGTGGACGGGCTGTATACGCCGTCTCTTCAGTTTACGGATGGTGTTCACCAGTTCAGTGCGCGTGCTTGGGACAATGTGGGGAATTCCGCCGCTGTCAGTACTATGACGGTGGCGATCGATACCGTGACGCCATCCGCCTCCATAGGATTTAGCGTAAGGCACTCCACGGAGAATGGCAAATATCTGGTGCCTGGTGGATATGTTCTTATGAGTGCGGTTGACCCTGGGGATTCCAGCGTGGCGAGCGGTGTGATGCGAATAAGACGCTATGTGGATATTGATCCTTCAACCTGCGCGGTATACGCTTACTCGGATTCATCCGCTGCGTTCGGCACGTGTGAAAACTGGCTGTATGATGGTCCGTTCACCCTGCCTGCGGGGGAACATCGCATCTATTATGCGGCTGAGGACAATGTGGGCAATGTTGAGTCTTACAAAACAGTTGATATTGTGGTTGATTACGCAACTGATTTGCCTGCTACAAAGATGCTCCTGGACGGACCTTCTGTCCCTGAGGCTGAAAATGCCGCATACATAAATCAGTCCGAAACGAGAATCAGCTTCCTCGCGGAACCAACTGTTTCCACCATCTCCGAAGTTTACTACCGGGTTGATCCCCCTGCGTCCTTGGTGTCGGCGGGGTTGTCGTCAGCAACAGCGGGGGAGTTCTCTGTATTTGCCGGAACCCCGGTGGCAAACCTGTCGGAAGGCTCTCATCTTGTGGCGTTTGGAAGCCTGAACGAAGTAGGAAATTATGAAGTGCTCAAGGCCAGCACTGTGTATGTTGATGGAAGTGCGCCTTCGATGAGCATTGACGGAGGGGCAGACTCGGTGCTGTTTTCCGGCATCAACTACGTCATGGGGGTTTCGTCAGCAGGAATAACCTATATCGACCCCGTGGTAAATGGCGTGGCTTCTGATGTTGGGGAGCGCATATTCCTTGTCGACAATACTCCCGCGACTTGTGGCTGGGGTGAAGATGGCCCAGGTGATCCGAACTATTCATATGCTGCGGGAACCTGTCAGAATCCGGAGTATAGCGGGCCGTTCGCGCTCTCGCTGGGGACTCATACGGTGTTTGCCGGCGGTGCGGATACGGTGGGCAATATAGCTTCCGGCACGTTCAACATAAACATGTTGCCGGCAAGTACATATCTGCTGGCTGTTTCCACCCCTGTTGGCCCTATCGGCACAAGTCTCTCATTGTCTGGTCTTGGTTTTGGGGTATATGACAGCAGTTCCAGCATCGTCACCGTGGGAGCATCTACCGCGAGCGTGATTTCATGGGACAACAAGCATATTGTGTGCAGGGTGCCGGGACTTCCTGTCGGCAGTTATCCGGTGACTGTGCAGCGCGTTGATGGGTCCTCCACGGTAGTCAGCAATCAGGGTAGTTTTACCGTGGCAGCTCCGGTTGTTTCCATCCCGGCAGGGACCAGCGTGCGCGCGGGGGGAGGTTTCTCCCTGTCAGGCAGCGGGTTCGGCACCTATGAGCCCAACTTTGTGCAGGTGCTTATGGATGGCACATCGGTGCAGATAAGCACATGGACAGACAGCCTGATATCCGGCATGGTACCTGATGCCATGACCCTTGGGGATAAGGCCGTATATGTCGAGCGTGCCACGGAAGACGATGGTTTCATGAGCGTTCTCGCCGGCACATTCACCGTGGTTTCCGCAACGAGGCTCAATCCTTCTTTCTACGAAGTCGGTGTTTCGAGCCTTGCGTTGCACTGGACCCCGGTCGAGAATTCCAGCTATACGGTGGTTTTGTCCTCCGCCAGCGACTTCAGCCATGTGGTGTCTTCAGCGGAAGTTTCAGCCAGTTCGCAGGTGTTTTCATCCCTGGCGTTCAATACTCCATATTTCGCCAGGGTCAGGCTGTCTACTGAAACCGACGTGGCTTATGAGGTCAACGTGGCTTCAGCGCAGACTTCGGGCTTGCCCGCTCCATCCTTGTCCGAGGTGTGGCCTGGCATGGCGTTGAACAGCGGTCCCGCAAGCATCAGTCTTGTTGGAAGCGGTTTCTACGGACTGAATGAAATGCGTCTGACAAGAAGCGGATACGCTGATATCGTGGCTTCCAGCGTCACAGTACTTAATTCAACGCAGGCCGTCTGTGTGGTGAATATTTCCAGCGCGGTTCCCGGTATGTGGTCGGTTAATGTCGCCAATGCCGCAGGCTATACAGCAAGTCTGTCTGGCATGTTCGGTGTGGGCGGTGTAACGAACATGAATCCGGAATGGACTTATGTCAGCAGTGATACGCTGTCGGCGCAATGGAGCGGTGTCATCGGCTCAACATACTCAGTCTCGCTTATGACCGTAAGCGATGAAGAGACGGTCTCCAGTTCGACCGTGAACGACACTAGCATAACATTCGAGGGCCTCCCCGCCGGTGCGGAGTATTATTTCGCGGTGAAGTATTCGACGG
Source organism: uncultured Elusimicrobiales bacterium (assembly GCA_964413345.1). Classification (GTDB taxonomy): domain Bacteria; phylum Elusimicrobiota; class Elusimicrobia; order Elusimicrobiales; family Elusimicrobiaceae; genus CAYPTM01. Next base: position 10,246 of record CAYPTM010000021.1, on the reverse strand, counting down.
ATACAGAGGATGCTTTCCTCAATAACGTTATATCGACATGGACGGCAATTGAGCGTGGATTGCAGTCACAGCGTATCGGGTTGTCGTCCTTGAGCGGGGGTTATGCCGGGGACGGTTTCACCATAACCGGCAGCGGGTTCGGGAGTTATAACGCAGCGCTGCTTAATGGGGTTCCGGCTTGCCATGTGCGTATAGGTGGTGTGTTCGCGGAACTGTCAGAGTGGACGGACACGGTCATACGCGGCGTAATTCCGGGAAGGCTTAACGCCGGCAATCAGTCGGTTCAGATGCGGTATCGCGGCGGAAAGCGGACAGCACTTTCTTCTACGGCGGTAGCGTCGATGCCCGCGGTTACGGCAGTGACGGCGGCCGCAAAGGCTGGTATAGATAACTATCCGCAGAAATTCCTTGCCGCATCGCTGCCTGTGCCTTCTGGCCATGCCTGGAGCATGGAATCCTGGAACCATACCAGAGTAAGCGGTTCTGCCGGTTCCATCGGCGGGGATACGGTGGTCGCGCTGGAGTCGGGTGCGCCTTCTGACGATTCGGAAAAGGAAAATCGTAATATTGCCCTGTATTATGGAGGGATGTCGCCCATAGGTCCGGCTACAGCGCTCAATGTTCCCAGCACTGTAACAGTGCGCGGCCTTAATCTGGAATTGCCTTATGAGTTGTCCAGAATTCCTGATGGCAAAGCCGAGGCTGACTTGGCCGTATACAATTGGGTCCCCGGTCTTAAGCGATGGGAACCTGTCGCCGGTGCTTTGGACAGTTCGTCCAAACGTCTGAAAGTTCAGATTAACGCTTCTGGTATATATCAAGTAATGGTCAACGGTGTTCGCTATCAGGTTGCGGATCCGACATTCAGGCTTGGCGAAGTGTACGCCTTCCCCAATCCTGCGAAGGGCGGGGCTAAACCCACCATTCACGTTGAAGTGGGTATAGCCGACCGTGTGGACTTCCGCATCTATGACGTTGCCGGCGACCTGCGGCATACGGGCGCTATCGAAGGCCTGCCGCAGGTGGTAAACGATGGCCAGGGGTTGCAGTACGCCTACGAATACACCTGGAGCGGTGCCGGTACTGGCGTATATGTATGTCGCATAGACGCCTTCAAGAACGGCGAAGGTCACATTAAGGCCACAAAGAAACTGGCCATCATAAGGTAAGGGGGCGCTATGAAAACGAAGATGATATCGTTGGCATTCGTTACCGTGGCGCTTTCCGGACTGAGCGCACAGGCAGATGACGCTGGCTTTGCGTTTCTTAAAATTGCGCCGGGCGCGCGTGCTGCTGCAATGGGCGCGTTTACTGCGGTCAAGGATGATGTACAGGCAATGTCCTACAACCCCGCCGGAATAAGCGGCAAGGACCGCTATGCTTTATCCGCGTCGCATGTGGAACTGTTCGAGGACATGCGGTTGGAGAACGTCATGTTCACGCACAAAGCCTTTGGCGGAACGCTGGGCTATTCGCTGATATACCTCAACGAAGGCACGCTGGAAGGGCGTGACGCGCAGCGTCGGCCCACTGGCGACTTCAAGTCCAGTGAATATGCCGGGCAGGTGACCTATGCCGGGCAGGCCGGTCCCCTTAGCTATGGCCTGGGCGTGAAGGGCATACACAGCAAGATTGAGAACGAATCCGGGACCGGGTATGCGTTTGACGGCGGTGCCATATTGCATGTCGGCAGCTTTGACATTGCGGCTTCGGTGCTTAACCTTGGAAAAGGACCCAAGCTGATTTCCGAGAGCTCGAGCCTGCCTACCACGCTGAATGGTGGCGTGGCGTACCAGTTCCGGATGGGGCTGTTGCTTACAGCGGACGCAAGGCAGAATGTGCCGGAGAAGAGGACGACCTTTGCATTGGGCGGAGAGATGCCCTTGTACGGATTAATCTACCTGCGTGGCGGGTATATATACGACAAAGAGAACAAGAAGGACCCAGACCGGAAGGTTCCCCGGGGGATGTCCGCCGGGTTCGGTTTGAGGGTTCTTGGGCAAAGATTGGACTATGCGATACTTTCGCTGGGCGAATTGGGATACAGCCATCGCATAACGTTGAACCTTGGGCTCTAGAGATCGAATGCCTCCGGATGGATTGATAGCAGGTATTTCCTGAAATCGTCCAGCAGGGGGAGGATTTTTGGAATATTATGCAGCGGCTCGCCTGTTTTACAACGGCGGGCCGCTTCGTTTTATCCTCTCAGCAAGTGGGGGTGCCAAACCGAAGGTTTGGACTCGAACCGGGAGGGCGCATAGCGCTGCGGTTTCCCTCCGGGAAACTGTGGCGCTGCCCGACCAGCACTCGTAGCCGTCTGGAGTTATACGCAGGCCGGCGCAGAGTGTCCATTCCGGGGAGCATATGCAAAGTAGGGGGAGAAAGGTATACTATGCCCAGTGGGGATAGTATCATTTATAATTTTAGACGGGAGTTCTTTGTCTGGCGCTTCAATTGGTGTCATTCCATTGGCATATAAAATGCTAACGGAAACGCATAACTGCGTTCAGTAGCTCTAGTATCATGTGCCTTTAGAATCTTATCAGTAATATCATCTGGTCGGATGTGGCGGAAATTGGCATGCTTGTACTGCCGAAATAACACAAGTTAAAACCGATTTTGGAGATTATTCGATATGCGCGACAATATAATACTCTGTTTTGCAGTGTCATTTTGCAGCGGCTTGTTTTTATGTTCCGGGGCTGTTTCCGCTCAGGATTCCTCTGCCTACGCGTCCACTTATATGGCCGATCACATTGGTGGAGGCTGGAGCCGTACGGATGCGATGCCATATGCGCAGACCTATGGCGATCAGATATTATTGGCGAATGGTAAGGTGCTGGCTGCCGGCGGTGCACCTGGGGTGGGTGGGGATTGGGTGCCAAGAGCAAATAGCGCTATCTATGATCCATTGAGCGGGACATGGTCAATGACCGGGGAGATGAATGTTGCAAGGCAACAGCATGCTACTGTATTGCTGCGGGATGGCCGTGTTTTGGTGGCGGGCGGTGTTGGCAGTGATGGCGCATTTTTAGACAGTGCTGAGTTATACGATCCAGAAACCGGTATGTGGGAAATGACGGCGGCAATGCGTATTGGGCGGCGATTACCTAGTATGGTAATGCTGAATGACGGACGAGTGCTGGTGGCTGGAGGTGCATCGTCTGCAAAAACTTACACGAATATGGCGGAGATATACGATCCTGCAACTGGTACGTGGACAAGAACTGGTTCAATGAATACTTCGCGTACAAATGGTCCTGGCATGTTACTGGCAGACGGTAATGTTCTGGTGATTGGCGGAGGCAATGAAGATGGGAATTTAAGCAGTTGCGAGCTATATGACGTAAAGACCAGAAGCTGGAGCATGACCGGTTCTTTGAACTACAAGCATGGCGGGTCGAGAGCTGCGCATCTGCCTGGAGGGAAGGTGTTGCTAGTCGGCGGCGGGGGTGAGAGCGGCGCCTTGAGCGTTGCGGAAGTATATGATCCTGCGACCGGGCAATGGACTGAAACTGGGTCAATGGCCGAAGTGCGCTATATATTTGGTATGTCGGCTTTGAAAGATGGACGTGTATTAGTAGCCGGGGGACAGATTGAGTGGTCACATCCGCCCTTGACGTCCGCGGAAGTGTATGATCCCGCAACCGGGATATGGAGCAGCGTTGGGCCGATGGGGTCCGGGCATGGGGGCAATACTGCGATATTGTTGCCAAGCGGGAAGGTTTTGGTGGCCGGAGGGGAAACATATGGAACCGACCTGTACAATCCATATAATATTGCCGGCTCTGCGGTTCCTAACGTCAGTCCCGCTGTTGTCCCGGCTAATGCGATGATGCGCGATGTTACCATAACCGGGAACAATTCCCATGCTGGTGTAACTGTAAAGTTGAAGAAAGCGGGTGTGACGGATATAATGCCTGAAAACGTCAATGTGGTAAACGTTAGAATGTGTAATGCACCTCTTTAAGTCAAGTCATCTGAATAGCAGCATTTGCTCTGCGCAATAGGATGTTTCTGCCGCATTCGGCGGCCTGTAACCAAGCGCCGAATGCAGATAACTGCCATTGTACTCCGCAACCCGGCTTTCCAATTCTCTTTCCAGCTCTTGCGGACTCTGCTGACCTTCCTGCGTTTGCTGGACATATATCAGCTTGTTAAGGGGCAAAGGCAACCACTGCTTCCGTATTGTGGAATCTTACAGCCACGGGTGGAATAAATTATAATTTAAGTATGGCCCCGATTAGGTTTGCGGGGCATTTCTGGCGGTTGCCGTCATTGCCTGCCGTCTTTCTGTGTTCAGACATCGTCTTATCTGTTCCGCTTACATGAGATTTTCATCCGCTGTCCGCATGCTTTTTTTCCTGGGTGCCGCGCTGACTGTGCTGGCGGCAGTGCCATATTCCGCATTCGACCTTTCCCGTTTTTTCGCTCCAAAAGAGCTTGTCCTGAATTCAGTCGCCCTGGCGCTCGCTCTTCTGACCATAACTCATTCTGAAAGATTGCGTTTCACCAATGCCGACATCGCGCTTGCCGCGTATTTGTTCTTCAGTCTGGCAAGCGCGCTTTTCGCGAAGGACCTTTGGCTGTCATCCAGCGCGGTGGCTGTGACTTTTTCCGGCGCGGCTGTGTTCTGGTCTGCCCGGGTTGCCGCCTCCTGCGGTTTGCGCGGCGCAATAATTGCGGCTGTCGCTTTGGGCGGAGTTCTTGGGGCGGCGGCTTCTCTCGCCCAGGCATACGGTGTCCCATGTGACCTTTTCAGCCTACACCGCATACCGGGCGGAACAATGGGAAATCGCAATTTCATGGCCCATCTGTCGGCGGTATGCTTTCCGGTGCTGGTGTTATCCGCACTGACGACCCGTCGCAAATGGACTTTTGCCCTATGGGCGCTCGGAGCGGCGGTAATCGCGGCCGCGCTGCTGCTCTCGCGCTGCCGTGCGGCTTTGCTTGGCCTTGCGCTTGGCGGCGGTGTGCTGGCATGCGCTATTTGGTTTGCTCGTAATAGATGGCGGGATACTTTGACCGCTTTTCGCCTGAAGGTGCTGTTAGGTTTCGTTTGCGCCGGCATAATCGCGGCGCTGCTGATTCCAAACACGCTGGAATGGAAGAGCGATTCTCCATATCTCGATACTGTCAGCGGCATAGTCAATTACCAGAGCGGCAGCGGGCATGGACGCCTCATCCAGTATGCCCGGACTCTGCGCATGGCTGTTGCTCATCCGTTGTTTGGTGTCGGGCCCGGCAACTGGGGGCTTGTCTACCCGGACTTCTCCCGCTATTTTGACCCGTCCATAGATTATTTTACTGGCATGACGATAAATCCCTGGCCCAGCAGCGATTGGATGGCCGTGGTTTCGGAGAGGGGCTTCCCGGCGCTGCTTTCTCTGGTCGCATTTCTGCTCCTGCTTTTAATGTCCGCGCTCCGTCATGCGCTCCGTGCCGGAAATTTTGATGAGTACCGGGAAAGTATTGCCCTGGCGTCTTCGATTCTCATTGCGGTCACCGCTGGATGTTTCGACCCTGTTTTTCTGCTTCCAGCCTCTTCTTTCGCCTTATGGGCGTTATTCGGCTCTCTCTCGCCGGCAATGCCGGAGTTCTTTTCCATTTCCCTGTTGCCGCGCAGGCGTAAGTTTTTTGTCGGTCTGGTTGCGGTGTTCGGAATTATGGCCGTGTTCCGCAGCGTCGGGCAGGTAGCCGCCATGGCGGTGTACAGTAAAGCGCGAAATGTCCGGCAGATATCTGCTGCGGCCCGGCTGGACCCTGGCAACCTGAAGATCCGCCTCCGTTTATCCGGTTTAAAGCGTCAGTCCGATTAGCTGGTTCCGGATCATGCTCTCCTTGTTTTGACCTCTTGGGATGCAAATGTTAGAATTCGTTAATCTTCTGGGAGTATAATCCCTGTTTCAGCCGGCGCATTGGGGGCGTTTCGGTATATGGATACATCCAGCGATTCCAATTTCAGAAAGTTTTTCAACGACATAAGCGATTTCCTGTTTGTTCTGGACCTTAAGGGGAATATCGTTGAAGTCAACGATGCTGTTATCTCCATTCTTGGCTATTCTAAGGCAGAGCTTGTAGGCAAAACGGTTCTGTCCGTCCATCCTCCGGAGCTGCGGGCCAAGGCCGCCGAAATAGTGGCCGGGATGATGGCGGGCAAGGTTTCTTCCTGTCCGATACCTCTCCTCACCAGGGACAACTCCCATTTCCCGGTGGAGACCCGGGTATACCGCGGAACCTGGAACGGCGCGCCGGCGCTTATAGGGGTAAGCCGCAACCTCTCCGAGCTGGCCTTGTCGGAACGCAAGTTTTTCGAGGTTTTTGACAACACGCAGGCCATGATGGCCATCTCCGTGCTGGAGACCGGGGTGTTTACCGATGTCAACAAGCAGTTCCTGCGGGTGTTGGGCTACGCCCGGGATGAAATCGTCGGGAAGAGCTCCCGTGACATGAACCTGTTCCAGGACTATGCGCTCCGTGTGGAGCTTGCGAACCGGGTCGCCAACGGGGAGAAAATCAGCGGTGAAAATGTTGTCATCCGAACGAAGGGCGGAGAACTCCTGTACTGCCTGTTTTCCGCGACGACCGTACAGGCGGGTTCCCATTCGTACCTTTTCACATCCGCGACAGATTTGAGCAGACAGCGCATGGCGGAAAAAAAGCTTACTCATAATCTCCGTCAGCAGACGCTTCTGGCCGACATTTCCCAATTGCTTAATTCCATACGCGACGTCCGCAGGAAACTTGATGATGTCCTTTCTCTTCTGGGGCGTCACACCGGCGTAAGCCGCGTTTACATTTTCGAGGACTCTCCTTCGGGCAAAACCTGCTCCAACACATACGAATGGTGCAATGACGGGATAACGCCGCAGAAGGACGCTCTCCAGAACGTGCCGTATGAAACGATTCCGTCATGGAAGAAAATACTGGCCGAACGGGGACGGGTGTTTTCCACCAGCATAGACGAGCTTCCTCCGGACCTGGTTGCCATCCTGAAGCCGCAGGGCATCCGTTCCCTGCTGGTGCTGCCGTTTTACGTGGAGGAGCGCTTTTTCGGTTTCATGGGGTTTGACGAGTGCGTGGTGAACCGGGAATGGGAGAAATCCGAGATAGACCTGCTGAAAACCATCTCCAATATAATATCCGCCACGTTCGAAAGGATGGAATTCCAGCGCCGCCTTGGGGAAAGCGAGGCGCGGCTTAATCTTGCCATGGAAAATACCGAGGCGGGCCTTTGGGACTGGAACATCGCCACCGGGCAAGTCTATTTCAACGACGGGTGGTGCAAAATGCTCGGTTACGATAAATCAGAAATCGAGCCAAGCGTCAAAGCCTGGGAAAAGCTGCTCCATCCGGACGACGTGCCGGAGGTGACTGAAACGCTTAACCGCCACCTGACCGGTCAGACTGACGTTTACATGACCATGCACCGCCTGCTTACCAAAGGGGGGGAGTGGAAATGGGTGATGGACAAGGGCCGGATTATCGAATGGGACATCCATGGGCGTCCGTTGCGCGCGGTGGGCACGCACATAGATATCGACAACCAGAAGAAAACCGAAGCGGAACTGCGGACCGCTAATGCCGCGAAGGACAAGCTTTTCTCCGTCATCGCGCACGACTTACGTGGCCCTATTGGCACCATAATGCAGATATCGGAACTCCTTTCCGAAAAAGGCTCCGTGGATGAGAAAACGCTTTATGTGATGATTGACTCGCAGAAAACAATGCTGCGCAATACCTTCCGGCTGCTTGAAAACCTGTTGAACTGGGCCAGGTACAACAGCAACCAGATAGAGCCGCATCCCAGAAGGCTGGATATTTCCGCGGTCGTAGCCGAATGTGTTGATGACCTCCGTCTTCCCGCCGAACAGAAGGGTATTGAACTGGCGTATGATGCCGGCACGCCCGTGTCGGTTTTTGCCGACGAGGAAATGGTCCGTCTTGTCATCCGCAACCTGCTTTCCAACGCGCTGAAGTTCACTTCTCCCGGCGGCAAGATAACGGTTTTGGCCGGCGGCGGCCCGGAGCAGGCCGAAGTCTCTGTCGTGAACACCGGCAAGGGCATCCTTGAGGAGGATATCGCCAAGATACTGTCAGATGACAAGTATTTCACCACTTTCGGCACCGGTAATGAAAAGGGCTCGGGCATTGGTCTTAAGCTGTGCCGGAACTTCGTGCTGGCCAATAACGGCTCCTTTAACGTCCGCAGCCAGATGGGCGGGGAAACTGTTTTTTCCTTTGTCCTGCCTTCCGGCGGCTGATATTGCATGCCCCGGCTTTTTTGTTTCCTGCTTGAAAACTTTTCAAAGTTAGCTATAATTTCCCCAGAGCAGGCGATTCCCTCCGTCACATAGGGAATGCGGCCGGGCCCTTGAGGCAGCGGTTTCCAAACCGTGGGACTGACAATCCGTTCCGCGCTTTGTCCGTCGGGACATTCATGGAGAATCGCATGCAGCCTAGAGGCAGAACCGGGCCGGTCAAGTGGGCGTTGCTGTTAAAAGTAATCTCGCTCATATCCCTGATAGTGATTCTTAAGTTTCTTGCCCACCACTTTCAGTTTGAGTTCCTCAGTCTTTCTCCGCTTTTTACTGCCATAATATCCGCCAATATTTTCCTGGTTGGGTTTCTCATCACTGGTGTTCCGGCAGACTACAAGGAAAGTGAAAAATTACCGGGTGACATGGCCTGCAGCCTGGAAACCATGCTCGATGACGGGATGATACTCTTTCACAGTGGAAAGACTGCTGTGGCGCGCTCCTGCATTACCCATATAAAAAATCTAAGCTCGTCAATTTTGCATTGGCTGCATAAAGAGGAGCGGACCTCCGGCGTGATGTGGTCCGTTCCGGAGTTTAATTCGCACTATGTTGCCATGGCGGGCGCTTTGTCGGAGGCGGTTTCGCTAAAGCCGCTTTCCGGTTTCCATGGCAGGATTGAGGCTGCGCTGTCCGGGTTCGAAAACGGACTGGAAGGGAAAAAGATATGACCGACATAAACGATATGCTTTCCAAACTCGCGGGACTGAGCGAGGACGAGGTCCGTCTCCGCCTTCGGGAAGAAGGCTACAACGAGCTCCCGGCGCAGAAGAAACAGACGGTTCTGGATATCGCCTTCAACGTACTGAAGGAACCCATGCTTCTCCTGCTTATAGGCAGCGGTCTTGTATACCTCCTTCTGGGAGACGTCAAGGACGCGCTCATGCTGCTGAGCTTTGTCTTCGTGGTAATAGGCATAACTTTTTATCAGGAACGTAAAACAGAGAACGCCCTGGATGCGTTGCGGAATCTTGCCAGTCCCCGGGCGCTTGTGCTGCGCGGCGGCAGACAGTTCCGCGTTCCCGGGCGCGAGGTCGTCCGGGATGACATAGTGTTCCTGCAGGAAGGCGATCGCGTTCCCGCGGACGCCGTGGTGCTGGCCGCGGTAAACCTTTCCGCGGACGAATCCCTGCTGACCGGCGAATCCGTTCCGGTGCGCAAGTCCGAGTGGGACGAGAAATCTCCCGGGGCCCGCCCCGGCGGCGACGATCTGCCCTTCGTCTATTCCGGCTCGCTGATAGTACAGGGGCGCGGTCTTGTCAGGGTTACCGCCACGGGCATCCGTTCGGAAATAGGCAAAATCGGCAAGGCGCTGGAAAGCATCACGCAGGAGGAGACGCCCCTGAACGTTGAGACTGCGCGCATGGTCAAGGGGTTTTCCATAGCCGGCATTATAATGTGCGTGCTTGTCGTGGTAGTCTTCGGGTTGACGCGCGGCAACTGGCTGAACGGTTTCCTGGCCGGACTTACGCTCAGCATGGCCATGCTGCCGGAGGAATTCCCCGTTGTGCTTGTCATCTTCCTCACGATAGGCGCGTGGCGTATTTCAAAAAAGAACGTCCTGACGCGGCGCATGCAGGCCATAGAGACGATGGGCGCGGTGACGGTGCTTTGCACAGACAAGACCGGCACGCTGACGCTTAACACGATGCGCCTTTCCCGCCTGTGGGCCGGCGGAAAATTCCATTCTATCGCCGAGGCGGACCGCTCCATTCCAGACCCTTTCCATGATTTGGTGGAATACTCCATACTCGCAAGCCAGGAAAACCCCTTCGACCCGGTGGAGAAGGAACTTCGGCGCGTGGGGGAATGCTGTCTTTCCGGCACGGAACACATTCATACCGGCTGGAAGATTGTCCGTGAGTACCCGCTGACTCGGGCCCAGCTTGCGCTGTCGCACGTGTGGCAGTCGCCGGACCGGCGGCATT
>CAYPTM010000020.1:0-15755 GCA_964413345.1 uncultured Elusimicrobiales bacterium | reverse complement strand
TCCATCTGCATATATACCAACCTGCCGCCGGGCGGGCCTTACCGCGGCTTCGGCTACAGCGAGTTCGGTTTCGGCCTTGAAAGCCACATGACGCGCATGGCCAAGGAAATCGGCATGGACCCCGTAGCCTTCCGCCGCAAAAACGCCATACAGGGCGGCGACATACTGCCCTACGGCGCGCACATGAATCCCTGCGGCCTGCGCGAAGCCATAGACAAGGTTGCCGCCGAGATAAAGTGGGGCAAGGCCGAGAAGACCGGCCGCGACAACAAGGTTATCGGCAAGAGCGTGGTCTGCTTCTGGAAAGCGCCCGCCATGCCGCCAAACGCCGCTTCCGCCGCCTTCCTGAAATTCAACGAGGATGCCAGCATAAATCTGCTTGTCTCCGGCATGGAGATAGGGCAGGGCCTGCTGACAGTGATGGCGCAGGTGGCTTCGGAAGTGCTGACCGTTCCCGTCTCTAAAATCCGCGTGGAGACGCCCGACACGGACCGCAATCCTTACGAGTGGCAGACAGTCGGTTCCCACGTTACCTGGGGCTGCGGCAACGCGGTAAAGCGGGCCGCCGAGGATGCGCGCGAGCAGATATTCGCGCTTGTCGAGCGAGTGCACAAGCTTAAAAAGAGTTCCCTCTATCTGGAAAAGGAGGAGGTGCGCTGTAAGAGCAAGCCCTCCTTCCGCCTGCCTTTACGCGACTTCGTCATAGCCGGCATACCGGCCAAGGACGGCACGGCAAAGGGTGGCCCGATACAGGGGCGCGGCATGTTCATGCCGGAATTCACCTCCGCCAACGGCGACCCGGAAACCAGCCAGGGCGGCCACCCCAACGTGCATTACACCACCGGGGCCGGCGGCATAGTGCTGGAGATAGACAAGCAGAGCGGACGCATGCACGTCATAAAGGCCGTTATCGCGGCCGACGTGGGCAAGGCCATCAACCCGGAGCTGTGCCGCGGACAGGTGGTGGGCGGTTTCCTGCAGGGGCTTGCCACCGCCATGTATGAGAATATGCGCTACAGCGAGAAGGGAAAACTGCTGAACGCAAACTTCTCGGACTACAAGATACCCACCGCGCACGATATGCCGGACGAGACCGTCACCATACTGGTGGAAGTGGCCCAGCCGGACGGCCCCTACGGTGCGCGCGGCGTGGGCGAGCACACCATGATACCGTCGGCCTCGCTGATAGGCAACGCGGTGGACGACGCCCTCGGCATAAGAATAAAAGACCTGCCCGTAACGGCTGAGAAAGTGGCGCTGGCCCAGGCCAAGAAGGACTCCGGCCAGTAGCCCCGCGCGGACACCAAACGCATTAAGAAGAGCGCCCCTTCCGGGGCGCTCTTTATTTAAAGGTGACTTGTGGTTAACGCGTTCTGGAACATTCGGAAGCTATTAAGACTACAGTCTGCATGGCGGGGTGTGGTTCTATAGAAAACATGGCCGCGAGCCTTGCGGCTGCGGCCATGCGGATTCGTTGCCGGTTTAACTGCGCTTATTGCAATACCAGGTCTGATATTTTCATGTAGCCTTTGCTCCAGTCTCCGGGAGTGAACATCGGCTTTCTGACCTTGTAGAACACCGCTCCCTTCTCGCGAATAATAACCTTGTCTCCGATGTGCAGCTTGGCCAGCTTGGCCGTAAATATCAGGGCTGCGTGTTCGGTGACGGGCGCGCGGTCTTCTGTCACCACACCGATGGTGGCGACGTTGTACCGGACAAAGGACTTTTCCTGGTGCGAAAGGACATCGCTCACGCCGTTTTCGATGAAGTCAATGGCGACTGTGTCCTGGTCCGACGCTACGGTGTCCAGAATGGTGCCAAGCTTCACTTCGAACGACAGGTCGGCTCTCTGGCCTACGGGGCCAGCGACCAGGTTCGGCGATATCACGATATCTTTCTTCCCGCTTGCGGCTGAGATGCTGATCTTGTCCGAGGTTTTGAAGCCCAGATTTCGGACAGACACCTTCATTATGATGTTTTCGGCCGCTTCGAACTTGCCGTTGCCGTTTTCATCCGACAGGGTAACATCTCCGACTTTAAGCACCGCATTCTCGGCGTAATACTTTTCAGCGGCGGCGATGCCGGCCATTTTGCCGGCCTGGAATGCCTTGGGATATACGACAGCGGCGGCATCCTGATAGCCTTTCTTGTATGCCGTATCGAAGGCTTCCTCGCAGCCGGCCTTGAAGCCGTTTTCCTTGCCATTGACTAAGCCCTCTTGCTGCCCGCGGCTTCTTGAGTCCGCGTATTCCCTGCTGCTGTAGTCGTAGTATGCGTAATTATACCGCGTGTTGTATTCCGTCCTGTAGGCTGCCTGGTAAGCGGCTTCCTTGCCTTCGCTGAAGCCCGTCTGGTAGCCTGCCTGGTAATTGGAGTTGTAGGCGGCATCATAGGCATAGCGATACTCTCTGCGGTATTCCATTTCCTTGGCATGGCGGTAGGACTCCCGGAAAGCCTCATTATGAGCGCGTTCGTAAGCCTCTTTATATGCTCTCCGTTCCTGCGGCGTGGAATAACCTCCGCGGGCCATCTTGATGGGCAGCTTGACGCTGGATACATCCCTGGAGATGCCCTTTGTCTCAGTCGCGGCAATGGTAGTCTGCATGGGTGCCGGGAATGAATTCACTATTTCGGCTTCCCGCATCGCAAACCCGTTCTGGTAGCCGGCCTTCCTTCCCTTGCTCTCTTCTATTGTGGCCGCTTTTGCCTTGCCGTTTTCATAGCCCTGATTGTATGAGGCCGTATCGCTGAGGCCCAGCTTTTTGGCTTCGCTGAAGCTGGCTTCATAGGCGGGGGTATAACCTTCGCTGTAGCAGCGGCTCTTGCCGTTCGACTCTCCCTGTTCTATGCCGGCGGCCTCGCCGTCCCTGCCGCCCCTGCTGACCGCGTCGGACTGGTCGGTGCTGAGTCCGGCCGTTCTTCCCGCGTTCATGCCCGCGGTATTGCCTTCATCTCTTCCCCTGCGCTCGCCGTCCCTTCTCCCTTCTATGGAGCCGTCCTGGCGGCCTCTGAATTCTCCATCCCTGCGGCCCTCACGCATGCCGTCTTCCCGTCCTTCCCTGGATGCATTAGAGGTATCCACTGCGGGAGGCTGAGGTTGCGGCTGAGGCTGGGGGCCGGGTTGATGGCCGGGTTGATGGCCTCCTCCCGGCTGTCCGGGACCGTGGGCAGGAACAGCTTTTTGGGGCTGTGGAACAGTCGGGAGCTTGCCGGTGGAATTCACCAGTTGGCCAAGAGCCGAAGTGCCCGCCGAGGCGGATTTACTGTCTCCTCCATACGACACTGCGGAGCAAGCAAATGCCAGCATCAGTACAGAAATGGTAGTGACTTTATTTTCCATTGTCCTCACCTTGCGAAGAGTTTATGCGGCAGACTGAAGCAGCAGGACTGATTCGAAAGATAGTTCCCCAGTGTATTCTATCTACCGTTTCCGCGCCTGCGGAGAATCTGGCATTTCTCTCCAACTCCATTTTAAGATAACAACGATACTACCTTAATTTTAATATGTGAGCGGTGTTGCAGGAAGGAGCACAGGACCCGTAAAGCCCGAAGAAAAAGGTCCATTGGTTTTTGGGCCTTTGGATACAGACTGAAGTTAAACATAAAATAAGGATTAAATAACATTTTATGTTACTAGTCCCGCTGGTTTTCCGATGGCTCGGCCGGACTGTTTTGACTTTTATTATGAACACTACTCTTGTGGCTGCGGGGATGAAGATGCGCGGATTTCTCTAAGCAAAGAGCGCCCCGAAAGGGGCGCTCTTGTTTTAAGGCGGGTTATTGTTACGTGTTCTAAAACACGCGGCACCAGAGGGCCTTAAGGTATTCGCCCTCGGGGTAATCTGACGCCATGGGATGGTCCGGCCCGGCGCCAGTCTTGCGGAATATCTGCACCTTTCTGCCCGCTATGCCGGTGGCCGTGCGAAGGAACTGCTGGAAGTCGTACATGGACACAAGTCCACTGCATGAGCAGGTGACGAATATGCCGCCCTCCTCCACTAGCTGCAGGGCAAGCCGGTTAAGGTCCCTGTATTTCTGTGAGCCCTCGGCCCAGCCGTCGCGCGAGGCGATAAGCTTGTGCGGGTCCAGTATCACCATGCCGAATTTGCGGTTATTCTGCACGGCCTGCCTCATGTAGGGGAAGGCGTCGGCGCAGACGTTGTCCACGCGCACGTTGTTTATATTTGCGTTTTTGCCCAGTATCGCGGAAGCCTCCGGGTCCAGCTCAACGCAGGTAACGTCGGCGGCGCCGCCAAGCTTCTTGCAGTATATGCCGAAACCGCCGGTGTAGCTGCACACGTCAAGCACGGTTCTGCCCGCGGCGAACTGCGCCGCCAGCATGCGGTTCTCCCGCTGGTCGCAGAAAAATCCGGTCTTGTAGCCGCCGGTCAGGTTTATGTCGAACTGCACGCCGTTCTCGGTAACGCGGGTCTTCAGCACTTCGCCGTGGTTCTGCGGTTTTATGCGGAAACCTTCCATCTCCTGCGCGTAGCCGCTGGCGCGGTGCACGAACACCGCGTCCGGGTAATGCTCGCGCAGGGCCGCTTCCAGCTTGTCCGCCAGCCTGTACATGCCGTAGGAATAGAATTCCGCCACGATATACTTGCCGTATATGTCCACGGTCAGGCCGGGTATGCCGTCGCCCAGGTCGTGCACGAGGCGGTAGGCGTCGGTCGTGGCCGGCAGTTTCAGTATGTCCCTGCGGAAGCGGACGGCCTTGGTTATCTGCGTCTGGAAATACCTTTCCGCGCTGAAGGTTTCTGCCAATTCGCGCGAGAGCAGGCGCAGGCCTATCATGCTCTTTGAATTGTATATGGCTATGCCGTATGGCGCGCCCACCTTGTCGTATACGGCCACAATGTCGCCGCTTTTGGCGGTGGAGGCGTCCTCTATCATGCGGGAATAAAGGTTCGGGCCGGAGCCGGCTGCGCGCAGGCGCACCCAGGGCAGGGGGCCTTTGTGGAGCGCCGGGGGCGTTCCGGGCGGCTGCGAGGGTGTGTGTGTGCGTTCCTGCTGCTGCGCGGGCCTGTCATAGGGCCGCTGCGGCCTTGCCGTGCCGCGGAATGGGGGTCTGCGGTTGAAATCCTGCCTTCTGTCCGGGTATGCCATGTTTTATCCTTGCCGCCTAGAACCTGTAGCCCAGGCCGCCTATCATAATGTCAGTGTCGCGGTTGAAATCGGTGACCGTGCGCATCCACGAGCCGCGCACAGCCCATGAAGGGGTGATGCGGAAGCTGGCGGTCATGGTCACAAGTCCGGCCAGGTCCACGTTGTCTTCCACGTTTTTTGTCTTGTAGTTGCGGCTGAACACAAGATAGCCGCCGAAGCCGACGCCGAGCGACAGCCTGCCGTTGAAAAAATCCCGCCTGGGCCATATCTGGAGCGTAACGCCGTTGCGCCGAATCTGCTCCGGGTCGCCCTCGTTCAGCCAGCCAAGCGTCCAGTCCATGTAGCGGAAAGGGGACTGGCGGAATTCCACCGAATAGGCGTATGAATTTTGCGAGTTCAGGCTGTTCAGCACGGTCTTGCCGTAAAAGACGGTTATTTCCTGCTGCCTGTCCGCGTAGTTTTCCTCTTTCTCTGCTGGAATGGATGGGTCCAGCGCGCAGCCTATGCCCAGCTGTATGGAATCGGTCTTTTCCTTGTCCTGCGCGTGTATGTGATTATAGCGCGCCTGCGCCAGCCAGCGCGGGCTGAAGCGCCACAGCGCGCCTGCGCTGTAAATCTGCCCCCAGCCGTGGGCGTCCTTGTAGGATTTGCCCTTGCGGGCGGATTCCGTGTCGAAATAGCGGTAGGGGCCGCCCCCGGCCATCAGGGAAAACTTGTTGGAAAGGTCGGCCCGCGCCCAGAGCTGCAGCACCTGCCCGTCCCTGTGATGATCCGGCGCGTGGCCCTCGTTGACCCAGGAAAAGCTCCAGTCGAACATCTTCCAGAGCGGCTGCTGGTATGACACCTGCCACGCGTATGATGATGAATGCTCGTGCTCGGCGCGCAGACCTCCGCTGAAGAACGTCAGGTCCTGCGCGGTAGACGGCGCAGGCAAAAAGGCCGCCATGATAAAAACCAGAGTTAGCAAAAAGGTTGAAGGAATGCGCATGTAAAGTATATTATAGCGGTTTGGAAGTGGCTAATGCATAATTTCGCCGCATGGGATTAATTTAGGTAGTACAATATACCTAGCCGGCCCTGCCGTTAGGGTTTGTTTACGGGGAGATAGTGTTATGGATAAGCAGCCGAGAGTGCTTGTAGTCGACGACATAGAGGCCAATGTCAGGCTTCTTTCCGGCCTGATTTCCAGGGAGAAGAAATATATCGTGGACACGGCGCAGGGCGCCGCGGGCGCGCTTGAGATGATGGAGCGCAACAAGCCCGATATAATTCTTCTGGATATAATGATGCCGGACATAAATGGCTTCCAGCTTGCGGAGATTATCAAGAAAGATCCCCGCCACGCCTCCACGCCCATAATATTCATAACCGCACTCAGCGACCAGGAGAGCATAGCCAAGGCCTTCGATTTCGGCGGCGTGGACTATATCGTAAAACCCTTCAACCCGGCCGAAGTCCTCAAGCGCATAGCCACGCACCTCAGGCTCAAGCTGCTGCTGGACAATCTGGAGGACGAGGTGGAGGCCCGCACGAAGGAGGTGCGCGCCATGAACAGGGCCTTCGTCGTCGCGCTGGAAAACGCCAGCCGCTTCAACGACGAGGACACCGGCGCGCACGTCGTCCGGCTGTGCCATTACTCCCGCCTGCTGGCCAAGGAGATGGGCCTGCCGGAGGACAAGGTAAACCTCATCTACCGTTACGCCTCCCTGCACGACATCGGCAAGATAGGCATTCCGTCCTCCATACTGCAGAAGCCCGGCAAGCTCACGCCCGAGGAATTCGACGTGATGAAGCGGCACTCCCGCATGGGGTATGAGATAATAAACCTTCCCGGCATACCGGACGAGGCCAAGAACATCCCGCTCCACCACCACGAGAAGTACGACGGGACGGGGTATCCGGACGGGCTGAAGGGCGAGGCCATCCCGGTGGAGGCCCGCATAGTCGCTCTGGCGGACGTCTATGACGCCCTGCGCTCCAGGCGCTGTTACAAGGACCCCTTCACCCATGAGCAGGCGGACCAGATAATAAACGATCTGGAGGGCACGCATTTCGATCCCAAGGTGGTTGAGGCCTACCGCAGGCACGCGGATGATTTCCGCCGCATTTTCGACACTATAATTTCATTCGACCAGTAACCCGCGCGCGCCTTGAGCGCGGTATGGAGGAAGCCGCATGGCATCGTTGGATTTCGAGAGGGAAAAAACAGCTTTCAGGGAGTATTACGACAACAACAACCAGCTTCTCAAGGACGCGGAGGAGCAGTTCAAGTCGCTGGTAAATTCGCTCCTTTCCCGGGCCGGCAGCCTTGAGCCGCCCATGGTTATTTCCCGCCTTAAGGACAGGGACAGCAGCATAGAGAAGTTTTCCCGCAAGTATCAGGCCCGGCTTGAGCAGCGCAAGACGCCGTACGAGATAAAGGACTATATCCGCGACCTTATCGGCCTGCGCGTGGTCTGCCTTTACGCGGACGATGTTGCCTTCGTTACGGAAACGCTGAAGCGGGAGTTTCAGGTTCTTGACGAGACCAACAAGACAGGCAGGATAGAAAGCACGGAGGGAACCTTCGGGTACAAGGGCTCCCACCTCAACCTGCGCATAAGCGCGTCCAGAAGCGCCCTGCCGGAATACGAGCGTTTCGCCGGCATACAGTTCGAGGTGCAGATTCGCAGCACCATACAGGACGCCTGGAGCGTGCTGGACCACAAGCTGAAGTACAAAAAGTCCATTCCCGTTTATCTAAAGCGCCGCATCAACCGGCTCGCCGCCCTTTTCGAACTGGCGGACGAGGAGTTCTCCAGCATACACAGGAAGAACGTGGAGCTGTTGACGCAGGCTGAAAGTGTTCTGGCCGGCGCTGTGGATCTGGAACAGGCGGACGGGGCGTCGGACAAGCCCTCCTCCTCGGCCAAACCCGCCCTGCCGTTGAGCGTTTTCTCTTTCATCCCCATAGCCCGCTCTCATTTTCCGGACTATCTGTTCTCTACGGCCGCGGCGGACAGTTTCGTGCATGACCTGCTGGAAATGGAGTCCGCTTTCTCCATAGCCGACCTCGAAGCCGTTCTGCGCAGCCATCTCCCGGTTGTCAAGAAATACGCGCAGGCCACGCCCTATCGCCTGAATCCTTATACGCAGATAAGACACTGCCTGTACCTTAATGACCCGGCCAAGTACAAGTTCATCCTGTTCGACCTGCAGCGGGAAAACTTCGACGCCTGGCTTAAAATCTCAAAGGAATGAAAAAGCCCCGCCTGAAAAAGGCGGGGCTTTTTAAATCTTCCCTTGCGCGGGGCTTACCTCAGCCTGAAATCCATTATGCGGTGTATGCCACTGTCCAGCTTCGGCGCGCCGGGGCGGTGCTGCGTGAGCACGAAGAAGGAGGACGCCTTCGGGAATTTTTTGTGCAGGATGTTGCTGTTCGCGGGTTCGTTCTCGAACACGGCCACCACTTCGCCGAGCCGGGCCAGGTAGGAGCTGACCTCCTTTTTGAACACCTCATCGTCCTGCTCGAATTCCTTTTTGACTATCGTCATCGTGCCCTCTATGCCCACCGGGAAGCCGTAGAGGCGCAGGCATTCGGTTGTGCCCACAAGCATGCGGCCCACATCCCTGCCGGTCAGATAGATGACCGTAGCGCCGGCGGCGTGCACGCGGTTGACGTAAGACTTCGCGCCCAGAAGGGGAAGGTCGAATTTCTGGTACTGGTCGGAGAAAAAGCGCTTCGCCCATTCCTGCTTGATGAAGGAAATCTCCACGGGATTTTTGACGCCCAGCTTGGCGAGGGTGGAATCGAGGCTGTAGTCGATTATCGAGAGTTCGTGGAAGCGGTCAAAGGCCCGCGCCAGCTCAGGGGCCTTGAGGTCGAACTGCTCCGAAATCTCGCGCAGGATGAAAATGGTGCGGGTGCGGTTGTCGAAAAGTGTTCCGTCCAGGTCGAAAATGGCCAGAGTCGAAACCTGTTCCGCCGTTCGCTTCTCTATGGTCCTGATGACGTCGTCAAGCTGTCTGGTCTGGTTGATGCTGTCTTTTTTCGTCCATTTCCTTTTTTCCATTTCAGCCTCCCTCGGTTTTCGTATTCCGAATTTAACAAAATACGCGCTGGAAACCGCAATAGCCGCCAGTAAAAAAACGCCCCGTTCCGGGGAACGGGGCGCTCACACTTTGGAGGGATAATGCGCACCGTGGGTGCGGTATCTCTAAAAATATAACGTTTTCGGGCCGGCTTTTATTGCAGCAGGCCTTTTATCGGTTCTCCGCAAAATCCGCACTTGCCTTTCACCGTGTTGTTTTTCAGCACTTCAAATCCGTTTCGCGTTATTACCGCTTTCCCGCATTTGGGGCAGTAGGTATTGTTCGCTTGATGGTTTGGCACGTTGCCGATATATACGTAGCGCATTCCCTCCGCGATGGCGGTGGCGCGAGCGGCTTCAAGCGTGGCCACTGGAGTCGGCGGTAGGCGTGAGAGTTTGTACATGGGGGAGAACCGCGTAAAATGCAGCGGCACATCGGGCCCCAGTTCCGCGCGGAGCCATTTGCTCATGGCCTTTATGTCTTTCGGGTTGTCGTTCAGGGTGGGGATGACCAGATTTACTATCTCAAGCCATGTGTCGGATTTTTTGGCTTGTTTTATTGAATCCAGCACCGGTTGCAGTTCGGCGTTACAGGTCTCCCGGTAAAACTCCTTGGTAAAGCCCTTAAGGTCTATCTTTATCGCGTTCATGTTTTTCAGCAGTTCCGCGAGCGGTTCCCGGCTTATGTAGCCGTTGGAAACTACGGAGGTCTTTAGGCCTTTCTCTCTGGCCAGGCGCGCTATGTCCAGCATATATTCGTAGTAAGTAACCGGTTCCGTGAAGGTGAAGCATACGGATTTCGCTCCGCCCTTTATGGCCGCGTCCACCACCTGACGCGGCGACATGTATTCATAGCGCACTTCCTCCGGGGTTTTCTGCGCTATGGACCAGTTCTGGCAGAACTTGCAGCCCATGTTGCAGCCCGCTGTGGCGATGACCAGCCGCGTATGTCCTGGATAGAAATGGTAGAAGGGGGCTTTCTCGATGGGTTCAAGTCCCAGCGCGCAGGCCTTGCCGTATGACATGGCATAAAGCTTGCCGTCCCTGTTCTCCCTTGAACGGCAATACCCGCGTTTCCCTTCCGGTATGACGCACTGTCTGGGACAGAGGCGGCATTGCACGGAATTTCCGGCCAGTTTGTTCCAGTACAGCGCTTCCTTGAGCGGGGAATCGCTCTTGCTGAATGCCGCAAGCCCCATGCCGCAGGCCAGGCATATTAACAGCAGCGCGAATTTAAACCTTTTTATCATAAGCCCCCATCGTGACGGCCAGTGAAAACAGCTTCATTATAGCTATAATCGCGCAGGACCACATGGCTCCGAAAGCGGGAAGAAGCAGCACCGCTCCGGCGGTCCCACCAAGCCAGCCGCCAAGCAGGTCGAGGGCGTAAGTCCCGCCTGCCGCTTCAGGCGAACGCGCGCAGCATGCCTGAAACTGCCATCCCGCCGCGAAACCAGCCGCAGCGTTCAGAATAATTGCCGACACGGTAAGCGCGGCTCCCGGCAGATGCGTGGCGGACACTATGAAAACCGCAATACCTGCCGTCACCGCAAGGCTGATAAAATCACCGTTTGCCGGGTTGTCCGCGCCGGTTTTGCGGGCCAGCATGCTGCCCGCCGCGCCTCCCGCCGTAAGGGCGGCTATGAACAGGCCCGCCATAAGATATATGTACCCAAGCGTTGACTGGCAGAGGAACATCAGCGTCAGGCTGTGGAACATGGCAGCCGCCCCGGTGGTGGCCACTCCCGTAACGGAGGCGGTTATTCGGCCTGTCCGTATACGGCGAAGGGCCAGCCACAATGCCGTCAATACCAGAGTGAATGAGATAGCAGCTTTTTGGGGGGAGAGGTCCGCCCAGCGGTTCAGCAGCCGTGCGGTGCGGGGGGCGAATTCCTCGCTCCAGTGCGTCAGCGCCAGTATGACCGCGCGCGGCCTGAAGTCGCTGTTGGGCATTTCTGGCGGAAGGGCGTTCAGAACTGACATCAGCCTGGCGGTCTTTTCCGGGGCGAAACGCATTAATATGTGGCCCGGCGTCATAAGCCCGGGACCGCCGCCAAGCCTTTTCGTCCTTTGTGCCAATTCCATCGCCGACAAGTTTACTCCGGGCTTGTCGAATGCCAGATATATATTCCTGTCCCCGCTGAAAACGATTACCGAAGGGAAAACTTCTTTCAGCGTGTTTAGTATCGAGAGATTGAGCCGCGCAAGCCCGTCCGGCAGATAGCTTTCCGAGCCTTCAACGCTCAGGGCCAGTATGCCGCCGGCATTCAGGCGTTTTCGTGCCAGCCGGAAGAATTCCCGCGTGTAAACGCGGTTTGCCTGAAGTGTAGACGGCCTGGCCGGGCCCAGCAGTATTATGTCGTAAGTTTCGGCGTTTTCGGATAGGAACTTTCTTCCGTCTTCGGCTTTCACGGATACCGAGGGGGAAGAAAACTCGGCGGCGGTTATGGCGGTCGGATGGCGCAGGGCCATTGCCGGCAGGGCGGGATTCAGCTCGGCGTATTTTATCTCAAGGCCGTCATGCTTCAGCGCCTCCGTTATTATGCCGCCCGCTCCGCCGCCAAGTATGAACATCCTGCGCGGATAGGGGTGGGCCAGCAGCGCGCACTGCGTGAATTCCGCTATGTTCTCAAAATCGTAAGCCGGGGAAGTGATTGCCGGTTCCCCGTCCTGCAGTATGGATATCTGGTCCTGCCGCGCCAGTGCGGTCACGCTGCCGTAGGGGGACTGGACATGCTCAAGCACCTTGAAACCGGCAAAGCGCGCGTCCAGCGAGGCGCGTTCCATGCGAGCGGTGAAGGGAAGGGCGAGCAGGGCCGCAAGACACGCTCCGGTTGATATGGCGGAGAGCTTCCTGCCCTGCGCCAGGTCAAGCGCGATATTGGAGAGCGCCGAGAGCACGGTCGCCAGCGCCGCGCAGGCGAAAGGCGTCAGCAGCGGTATGAACAGCCAGGTGAAAGCGGTGGCTCCCGCAATGCTGCCTAAACTGTCCCATATGTACGCCGAAGATGCCGCCTCGTCCGGGCCGGCATATTCTCCCAGTACGCGCACGGACGCGGTAAAGAGGGCTCCATGGAGCAGTGCCGAAGGGGCCAGCACCGGCAGGGTGGCAAGCCATAGCGCGGCAAGACCGGGGGTTTCTCCCGTGACATAGCCGAGCACCGGGAATAAGGTTCTTGCCTGCCACAGGCCGAGGCAGACCGCCGTCGCGAACAGGAGCTGCGTCACGCGGAAGGCCGTGCCGCCCGCCCGCTTGAACAATACTGAAAACAGCGCGGCTCCGGCAGCTTCAAGCGCAAGCCAGTTAGAGAGTACTATGCCTATCGAAAGTTCATTTCCGGAAAAGAGGGAAAGCAGTTCCCTGAGGAGGAGCAGCTGTGCTATTATGCCGCACGCGCCGGTTAACGCGAGGGCGCCCCGCAGGGCCGCGTGCGATTTGGGCCGGATAACTGCGTCATCGGCTGTGCGGATGCACTGGGCCATAAGCTCCGATTGCCGGGCCCCGCGGCCTGCGCCGCTACTTCCAGGGGCCGGGGTTTACGCGCTGTATGTCTCCGCCGAGCGCGGAGATTTTTTCTTCCATTTTTTCGTAGCCGCGGTCTATGTGGTAGACTCGCTGCACTTCGCTCTGTCCCTGCGCCGCAAGCGCGGCAATCACCAGCGCCGCCCCTCCGCGCAGATCCGACGACATCACGCTGGTCCCGCTAAGTTCCGGCACGCCGCAGGCCACTACTTCCCTGCCGCGCGCCGCTATGTTCGCGCCCATGCGGCCCAATTCGGCCACGTGCATGAAGCGGTTCTCGAAAATCTCCTCCACAACCCTGCTGTCTCCCCTTGCGCGGCAGATGAATGCCATCCAGGGGGCCTGCAGGTCCGTAGGAAAGCCGGGGTGGGGTTTGGTTTCCACATCCACGGGTTTGGGACGCTTGAGGGGCATTTCAGCTTTTATCGAGGAGTCCGTCGTCCTTATTTTCACACCCGCTTCCGACATCTTTTCCAGCAGGGCGGCAAGATGCGCGGGTTCGCAGCCGGTCACTTCCACGGTGCCGCCGGTGGCGGCCCCGGCCAGAAGATATGTGCCGGTTTCAATGCGGTCGGCTATAATGCTGTGGCGCGCTCCGTGAAGCATGGCCGCGCCTTCCACCACATAGGAGGATTCTCCTTCTTTCTCTATGCGCGCTCCCATGGCTTTAAGGAAGGTGACGAGGTCTTCTATTTCCGGTTCCAGAGCCGCGTTTTCAATCACGGTGCGGCCCGGCACCAGCGAGGCGCACATCAGCAGGTTCTCCGTGGCCCCCACGCTGGGGAAGGAAAGCTTTATGGTTTCTCCATGCAGGCGCTGTCCGGTTATTATCATGTCGCCGCGCTCGTGCGTTATCTGGGCGCCAAGCGTTTCAAATCCTTTAAGGTGGATGTCCACGGGGCGCAGGCCTATGGCGCAGCCGCCCGGAAGGGGGACTCTCGCCTCCCCGAACCTGGCGAGCAGTGGGCCCGCCACAAGAACGGAGGCGCGCATCTGTTTGACAAGGTCGTACGGGGCGGAAGTCCCTATGCGGTTAAGCGGCTTTATGACGGCGGTGCCGTCCGAATACTCCACCTTTTTGCCGAGGTGCTGCAGCAGGCTGAAGGTGGTCTTTATGTCGCGCAGGTCCGGCACCCGGTCAAGAACGCATTCCTCGTCGGTCAGCAGGGTGGAGAACAATATCGGCAGGGCCGAGTTCTTCGAGCCGCCGGCCATTATCCGTCCGCAGAGCGGCTTGCCGCCGTTGATGATGAATTTATCCATTTGACCTTCTCAGAAAAAGATATCTTTCCTTGCCGAAATCGTCGCGCAGCGCGCGCGCTTCCGACCAGTGCGCCGCGTCGGCCGCCTTGGCGGCAGCGGCGGGCTGGCCGTCCCCGCATTCCATGCAGAGCCAGCAGCCCGGTTTGAGGAACATGGGAGAGAACGCTATCAGCCGCCTGACCACGGCAAGCCCGTCCTCCCCGCCGAAGAGCGCGCACTGCGGTTCGTACCGCACTTCCGTGGGCAGTGTTTCCATGTCCTTTGAATTTATGTACGGAGGGTTGGAGACTACCATGTCGAACGGCCCCTTGAGGCTGCCGAACAGGTCGCACTCAAGAAAGGTTATCCGGCCGGAGAGTCCGTTCAGCGCGGCGTTGCGCTGAGCGTAAGCCAGCGCTTTTGTGGAAATATCGGTAGCTGACACGGAGGCCTGCGGAATTTGCTTCGCCATGGCGCAGGCTATGGCTCCGCTGCCTGTGCCTATGTCGGCTATGGCCGGTGCGTCTGTGCCTGCGTCGGCAAGAAGTGCCTTCGCCCTTTCAACCAGCCCTTCCGTTTCCGGGCGGGGTATAAGCACCCCTTCGCCAACCTGAAGGCTTATCCCCATGAAGTTCTGCGTCCCGGTGATATAAGAAAGCGGCTCCCCCCTGCTTTTGCGCTCGACGAGCGAGAAGAAAGCCTTTATGCTGTCGCGGGGCATCTCGTCGTTGCGGAAGGCGAGCACGTCCAGCCTGCTCTGGCCCAGCACATGGGCGCAGAGCCACTGGGCGTTCAGGTCCGCTTCGTCTATGGAGCATTCCTTGAGGGCGTTTTCCGCTATGCCGAGCGCTTCCGCTATTCTCATCGGGATATGATACCTTTAGAGGCCGGCCTCTTCAAGGCGTTTTGCCAGCCTGGCCTGCCGGACCGCGTCCAGCATCTCGTCCAGGCTGCCTTCCATTATCTCCGAGAGGTTGTGCCAGGACTGTTCCAGCCGGTGGTCTGTCACGCGGCTTTGGGGGAAGTTGTAGGTGCGTATCTTTTCGCTGCGGTCACCCGTGCCCACCTGTCCCTTGCGTTCGGCGGCCATGGCCGCGTGCTGCGTCTCTTCGGCCATCTGGGCCAGCTTTGCGCGGAGCATCTTCATCGCCTTTTCCCTGTTCTGGCCCTGAGAACGCTCCTGCTGGCACTGCACGATGACGCCGCTGGGTATGTGGGTAATGCGGACGGCGGTTTCCACTTTGTTCACGTTCTGGCCGCCTGCCCCGCCCGCGCGGTAAGTGTCCATCTTGAGGTCCTTCGGGTTGATGGTGATGTCCACTTCCTCGGCTTCGGGCATTATGGCCACGGTTATGGTGGAGGTGTGCACGCGCCCGGAAGCTTCAGTGGCCGGAACCCTTTGAACACGGTGGACGCCGCCCTCATCCCTCAGCCAGGAATAGGCGTCTTTTCCTTTTACGAATATGGAGGCGTATTTGCAGCCTTTGAGTCCGGTGGGAGTGAACTCGAACAGTTCGGTTTTCCAGCCCTTGTTCTGCGCGAAGCGGGTATAGGCGCGCAGCAGTTCCGCCGCGAAGAGGGCCGATTCGTCGCCCCCGGCTCCGGGGCGTATTTCCAGATAGACGTCCCTGCTGTCCTTCGGGTCCGGCGGAACCAGCATTTGCTTAAGTTCTTTTTCGAGTGACGGTTTCATGGCCTGAAGGCGCTCTATTTCCTCGCCGGCCATTTTCGCCATTTCATGGTCGGATTCCGCCATCATGGCCTTTGAATCGGCGATGTCCCTGTCGATTTTTTCCAGTTCCTTTATTCTA
>CAYPTM010000019.1:0-15808 GCA_964413345.1 uncultured Elusimicrobiales bacterium | reverse complement strand
GTTGTTGGAGGTGAGGTTTATCACCTTTTTGCCGTCTATGACGCAGACGGCGTCCTGCGCGGACTGCAGCTCGTGCAGCTTTATGAAGCGGTTTTCCTTCTTGAGCAGAGCCACATCTTCTTCGAGAAACTTCAGCCTGTCCATTGGTGACCTCGGTATGAGTAATTTGTTTGAAAATTGAGCCTTCACCTATTATATTGCAAATTTTGCCGCGTCCTTCCAATGCCCTAAATCGCATTTTTGCTAGAATCAGCAATATGATGAACATGGCTCCGGTGGACGCCGCCCTGCGCGAGGATATTGGCCGCGGTGACGTCACCACAGAGGTTTTCGTTCCCGCCGGCAGGCGCTACCGCGCCGTAGCCCTGGCCAAGGAAGAAGGGGTCCTTTGCGGGGTTGAGGCCGCCGTCTACGCTTTCCGCCGCCTGGACAGGAACGCTAAAATACGCGTATTCCTGAAGGACGGCTCCCCGCTTAAGCCGGGGGACAGGATAATGGAGGTGCGCGGCGGACGCGCGCTTCTTACCGCGGAGCGCACCGCGCTCAACTTCATGCAGCGGCTTTCCGGCGCGGCTACCATGGCGCGTCGTTTCACCCTGCTGGCAAAAGGCACTCCCGCCAAAATTTTCGACACGCGCAAGACAACGCCCGGCCTGCGCGAGATGGAAAAATACGCCGTCATCTGCGGAGGGGCGTGCAACCACCGCATAGGCCTTTACGACGCGGTTCTGATAAAGGACAACCATATAAAGGCGGCCGGCTGGGATTTCATACGCTCGCGGGTGCCGTCGCTGCGCGCCAGGAAGGGCCTGAAATTCGTGGAGATAGAGGCCGCCTCTTTTCAGGACGTGAAGGAAGCCGCTTCCTGCGGGCCGGACATAATACTTCTGGACAATATGCCGGTGCCACTGCTCAGGAAATCCATAGCCTATATAAAGTCGCTGCCTGGCCGCCGCCCCGAAATAGAAATATCGGGCGGGGTGAATCTCAAGACCGTGCGCCGGCTGGCCCTGCTCGGGCCGGACAGGATATCCGTGGGGCAGCTTACGCATTCGGCCAAGGCGCTGGACATCAGTCTGGAGGTGGAATGAAAAAGAACTCCCTGCCGGAAGACAGCAAATACACCTTTCCCGCCCCGCAGGTGGCAGTAATGCCGCGCGGCATTAATTCCCTGGCCCACATCTCCACGCTGGAAAGCACGCAGGACGCCGCCAGGGAAGCCGCCGTGGCGGGCGCGTCGCACGGGCTTCTTATCGTTGCTGACGAGCAGACGCGGGGGCGCGGGCAGTTCGAACGCCAGTGGGCATCGGCTCCGGGCGGGCTTTACATGAGCGTTGTTCTCCGCCCCGGCGCAAAGCCGCATTCCCTGTCCGCTCTCAGCCTTGCAACGGCAAGGGCTCTCAGAGAGACCCTTTCCAGCCTTTACTCGATAAAGTCCAGGATAAAGGAGCCGAACGACGTGCTGGCTCTTGAGCCGAAGAGCGGCAAATATCTGAAGATCGCGGGAATACTTATCGAGTCCTCCTCTTCCATGACAAAGACCGACTGGGCCGTAGCCGGCATAGGCGTCAATCTCAATAACCGTCTCCCGGCGGGGCTGGAAGCGGTGTCAGTCTCAAGGATAACCGGCGGTCCCGTCTCCCGCGATGAATTCCTTGAGGCCTTTTTTCGCATCTTCTGGGACAGATACGCCGAATGGGAGTCCTCTCTCCATCCGCAGGGGAAATAAAGTCCATCGCCCTTGAGTTCTGCACCGGCGCCGGCATATGCCGCGCCGGTGTTCTTGACGGCAGGGAAGCGGAGCTTTCCGCTCTTGCCGTTCCCGCCGGTCTGTCTTACCTCGTTGCATCCCCAGCGGTGCGCGCTGACATAACAAAATGGTTTCCGCAGGCACGTTCAGTGCTGGTCTGTTCTTTCCAGTACTGGGACGCACCACTTGAAGCACGCAGAAGGCTGCTTTCCAAAACTGAATTGGAAACGCTGGAACGCTCCCGCGGAGGGCGCAAAAACCGTCCTCCCGATGGTGCCGGACCGTTTGAGGTGGCAAGATATTACATGTTCCGGGATTACCACGAGACCGTGCGTATCCGCCTCGATAATATCCTCGCCGCGCTCAAAAAACGCTGGCCGGATATCGAGGGCAGGGCTTTCGTGGATTCTTCTCCTGTCAGCGAGAAACGCCTCGCCGCGCTGTGCGGCCTGGGCTGGGTTGGCCGCAACGGTCTGCTTGTGGGAAAAGGCGGGTCCTGGTTCAATCTGGGCGGGCTGGCCCTGTCTTGCGAGGTGGAATGCGCTTCTGTTCTGGTGGAAAACGGCTGCGGTGCGTGCCGCGAATGCGAAAAAGCGTGTCCCACGGGCGCGTTGTCCGGCGGAGGGATAAAGCTTTCCCGCTGTCTTGCCCACTGGCTGACGCAGAAGAAGGAGAATCCGCCCGAGGACCTGGTTTCGCTTCTTTCCAGCAAGGCCGGGGGATGCGACAGATGCCAGCAGGCCTGTCCCTATAACGCAGGACCGGACGGCAAGGCTCTGGAGCCTTTGTCAGTGGAGTATTGAGGCGACTGTCTTAAGCAGTTCGGCGAGCGTGAAGGGTTTAGTGGTGAAGTGGCGGACCGAGGGTATTTTTTCAAACATCGGCCGGGACTGCTCCAGCGCCGTGGTGACTATGATTGGGATGGAGGACAGCTTGTCGTTTGCCGCGAGCTGCGTGGCTATGGCAAGACCGTCCACGCCCGGCAGCATGACGTCCATCACAATGAGGTCCGGCTTTACCGCCGCCGCGGTGGATACCGCCTGCCTGCCGTTATCGCAAACGGCCACCTCGTATCCCGCCCGCATGAGCGAGCCGGAAACAAGGTCCAGCAGTTCAGGTTCATCCTCTATCACCAAAATTTTCTTTGCCATATCATCCTTTTATACTAAATCTTTCAGGGGTTTCACATTGATATATCGACAGGCGGTAAAATTTGTGATAATAACAGTGTAACCTATGTCTACAGCCAAGGGCAGTGTACGGAAGAAATCTTTTGCCGCCACAACATGGCAGGCTCTCGTTTCCTTTTCCCGGGAAAGCCGTTTTTTCCGCAAGGGGGATGTAGTGCTCTGCGGCCTTTCCGGCGGGCCCGATTCCGTGTGCCTGCTTCATTTCCTGAAGGAACTGTCCCGCCTCAGGGGGTTTTCCCTGCGGGCGGTTCACGTCAATCACCAGTTGCGGGGCAAGGATTCCGTCGCGGACGAGAAGTTTTCCAAAAAGCTTTGCGCGGAACTGTCCGTTCCCATTGACGTCTACCGTGCCAACGTGAAGTCTTTGGCCGGGAGCGGCGGCTATTCTGTCGAGCACGCGGCCCGCAAAGCCCGTTACGGCGCGTTCGAGCGGGCCGCGAAAAAGCGCGGCGCGACGGTGGTCGCGGTCGCCCATCACCTTGATGACAATGTGGAGACCATGTTGCTCGGCCTCCTGCGCGGCGCCAGCCTGAAGAGCCTGCGCGGAATAGCTCCAAAAAGGCCGCTGGCCCCTGGCGTTTCAGTCGTCCGTCCGCTTCTGTGCATATCGAGGTCAGAGGTTATGGACTACATAGCCGAACACGGTCTGGCCTACCGTACCGACAAATCAAACGAGAGCGAGGATTTCACCCGTAACTGGGTTCGCCTGACACTGCTCCCCCTGCTGGAAAGCAAGCAGCCGCGTTTCCGTCAGCATATGCTGGCCCTGTCTCGCGAGGTGACGGGCCTAGATTCCAAAAAGAAGTAAACGGTAATTATTTTGTCGAGGGTTACGCTCCGGCTTTTCGCCGGGGCATTTTTTTTGAGGCAAGCCCGCTGAAAATCCTTTCCCCCGCTTCGGTCAGCCAGACGGCTTCCCCTCCGCAGGCTTCGGATTTTTTCAGCAGGTCCGTTATTTCTGAGGGGGAGAACTGGCTGCTGTAGCAGCGCAGGGCGTTCCGCTTTATGGCGCGGCAGCCATCCGGGTGGAAGCTCACTCTGCGCGTTACTATTCCGCCATATTCCGCTTCGATGAAAGCGTCCGTTTTTTTTCTTCCCCATAATGCCGTATAGGGTATGTCCTCGTAAAATCCGGCCACGGGCGCTCGCCCGCACAGGCCCTTGCCTATTATTGCCAGTATGCGGTGGTCTATATGCCCGCCCGCCGCCGCGGGAAAAAGCAACGGCTCGCCGGTGAGGGCCAGGTTCAGCGCGGCGGCAAGCGCGGCGGCGAATACCGGGTCGCCGCACGGGTCTGTTTTCATGTCGCGAAGATTTTTAAGGCTGTAGCCGGGTCTGGCGAAGGGTTCCGGCAGGTTGAGGAAAGATGGCTTGTATCCGCAGACGGCGGCCGCCCGGCGCTCCTCCGCGGCGCGCAGTGCCGTGACCTTGTTTTCATCGCCCGTGCCCGGCTCCCTTCGCGTGAAGCGCGAGCGGGAAAAGAATACCGCCGTTTTCACCCGGCCCAGCGCGCCCGAGGCCGTGGCCATGCCCAGCGATAGAGCCGCGTCGTCGCAGTGTGGTGAGCAGATTATCATCGGCGGGAATCCTTGTGGAAAGGCAGTTTGTCAGACCGGCAGCGCGGCGATGAGTTCGGGAGGAAAGCCTATATTAAGCACGTCCAGTTCGCCTGTGAAGCGGGCTGCCTCAGGGACAAGCAGTCCTGTTTTCGGCAGGCCCAGCATGAATGTGGTGGTGGCATGGATGCATGCCCCCGGAGGAATGCCGGTGTCCGGGTTCATCCCGGACGGTATGTCCACGGATACCACGGTTTTTCCGCTTTCATTTATCGCGTTTATTAGCATGGACATGGCGTCCTCGGGTTCGCCCCGGGTGCCGGTGCCAAGAAGTGCGTCTATGATCAGGTCGGCTTCCTGCATGGCGGCTATGGCGGGCGTCAGGCCGGAGTCCAGCGTTATTACCGGCACGCCGCATGCCATCGCGCGTTCCAGGTTCAGCTCCACCAGCCTGCCGTACCCCGGGGGACCTTTGGGGGGGAAGATGAAAACCTTGTTTCCCACTCCGGCGGCTTTAAGATAGCGGGCTATGACAAGCCCGTCACCGCCGTTATTGCCGTGGCCGCAGAAAATCAGCGCTTTGCCGCCTGGTTCCGCCAGCCTTTTCCCCAGCATCCGGACAGTAAGCTTGCGCCCGGCGGATTCCATGAGGTTCTCCGCCTTGATGCCCCATTCCTGCGTGGCATCCTGGTCTATCTTGCGCATCTCCTCCGCCGTTACGGCCGGTAGGTCCATGAAGAGCTGTCTGTTGCCCATGTTCTCCGATAGCTGCCGCGTGGGATTATGGCATCATCAAAAATGAATCTAACCCTAACATGCTAGTTTCACGTAGTATATCACTTTTGACCGTCGTTGGCGCTTCCCAAAACCTCCGCCGGGGAGTCAATCTCCGTCCGCGCCGTTTTCAGACCAGCGCGGATATCAGTGCCGCGAAGAGCGCCACGGCGATGAACAGGATGAACAGCGTGACAAGCATGGAGAAGAACACGAAAGGCAGCAGTGTGGCTATGGCCGCCTTTGTCTTCCCGCAGGCGTAAATCCTGTCCACGGCGAATATGAGGAAGCAGTATTGTACGGCCAGCACAAGCAGGAAGGCCGGCGTTCTCAGGGCCGGCAGTGCCGCCGCCAGAATGCCCAGCGGGATGAGCGTGAGCTTGCAGGCCTCGCTTATGCCGGTCAGGAGGAAAAGCGAACCCGCCTGCCTGTCCTTGCCCGCGAGGGAGAGGAACATGCTGGCCATGGAGGACGAGATGAAGCCCGCCGTCAGGTTGTAGGCGAAGAGGAAGGCTGTCATCATCGCGAAGCCGAACAGCGAGCCGTATGGCGTGCCGAAGCCGAGCCATACCGCCAGTCCGGCCGAGCCGGCGAGATAGCCCGCCAGCGCGCCCGACACGGGCCTGCGCTCTGGTATGGAAGCGGCGGCCTGTCCCGGGTTTTTGGAGAAAGCGTCGAGAGTGTCTATCGCGGATTCAGCCATTACATTGTCCAGAGGTAGGCCAGTTTGGGCGTGGCGAACACTCCCGCCTTTTCGAGACCCATCATGCCGCCGCCGAAGCGGGACTCAAGCGCGGAAAGCACCTCGCCGAGCGATACCGTGTCGCGTATGATGCGCGGATTTTCGCCGAGGCCGGACATTTCCGCCGCTGTCTTTATGGCCACCATGGTGCCGCCAAGCTTGTCCACAAGATTGAGTTCCTTCGCCTGCCTGCCGG
Organism: uncultured Elusimicrobiales bacterium; assembly: GCA_964413345.1. Taxonomy (GTDB): domain Bacteria; phylum Elusimicrobiota; class Elusimicrobia; order Elusimicrobiales; family Elusimicrobiaceae; genus CAYPTM01. The sequence continues at coordinate 9,600 of CAYPTM010000019.1, read as the reverse complement.
TGAAAACGCGTCCATCGGCTATTTCGCGGACTTTTTCCTCCGGGATGTTGCGGCCCGTCGCCACGGCGGTGACGAACTGGGCGAAAGAGTCGTCTATCATGTCCTGCAGAAGCTTGCGTTCCTCGGGCGACATCTGGCGGTAGGGGGAGGCTATGTCCTTGAACTTGCCGGACTTCACCGGGTCCATCTTGACGCCTATCTTGGTCAGCAGGCCTTCTATGTTCGCCACGGAGAGAATGACGCCTATGGAGCCGGTCAACGTGCCGGGCTGGGCTATTATCTTGTCGCACGCGGAGCCGATGTAGTAGCCGCCGCTGGCGGAGACGTCGCGGAAAAGGGCTATTACCGGTTTCTTCTTCTCCGTGCGGACCTGCCTGATGGTGTCGTAAATTTCCTGCACCGCGCCAACCGAGCCGCCGGGGGAGTTTATGTCCAGCACTATCGCCTTCACCTCGTTGTTCGCCCCGAGCGAGCGGATCTTTCTCGCCGCCTGGCTGGCCCCGCGTTCGAAGGGGGAGGAGGAGTCTGATTCCATTATCACCCCGCGCAGGGTGACCCAGCCTATGCCCTCCTTCTTGCCTATCATGCCGGCCACTTCGCTGAGGTCCTCGCTCTTTATCTTGGCGGCGCGGGCGTGGTTGCTGCGCAGTATGACCGGTATGGCGGCCAGTAGCGAAAGCGCGCAAAGCACGGTCATCATCTTGACCCACAGGTGCACTCCGGGTGCGGGTTTCGCGGTTTTATCTTCCGGCACCGACTGGGGGGCTGGTGTCTGCGGCGCGGTTTCTGGCTTGGGCGCCGTTTCGCCGTTCTGCTGGAAATCTGATTGCATCAAACTCTCCTTGGGTCTTGTGGCCCGTTGGGGCGTTGCATATATTGATTTATTATACCCAAAAACGGGGCGGTAAACAGAGCGGGGCCCCTCCGTTTTCACGGAAGGGCCCCGCTTCACTTCAGATGGTGGAGGCGCCGGGATTTGCACCCGGGTCCGAAGACAGCTTATCCGCACCACTACAGGCTTAGCCCCGGCTTTGGTCGCGCGCTTGTGGCGCCGGGACGGCCGAAAGCGCGCTTGCGCCGTTAGTCTTTCACTCCGGGGGACGGTGCCCGCCGTCCGGAATGGCATCCCGCATTATGAAGTCTTACCCCCCGACACGGGCGATCAGAGGAAGACTCGCTCACTTAAGCGTGAGCCCAGGCCAGTTCGTTAGTGTTGGCTTGTTTTGTTTTTGACCCTGTTTTACATGGCCTGGTCAACCATGGCCTGCGGCAACGTCATCACGTGTCCCCGTCGAACCTTGTCGCCCCCTGAGGAGCCGGCCCTTCCGGGACCGCCACCGGTGCGCGCACTAACGCTGCGCGCCACACATATATTATAGCCCGCCTTTGCCGTGTCATGCAACCGCAATGCTCGCGGCAGGGCTCATGTCCGGCATGGGTCCATTGTACCTTGTCCGGTGGTGCATTAATTCCATACACTATCATCTATAGAGTAGTAATTGCGCTTCACGGGGTGAGTTTTTATGAAGAAATCTTCTTTGATTGCGGGTATCGTCTGCGGAGCGGCTTTGTTCGCCGCTGCCGGAGCTTCCGCCGCGCAGGACAAACGCTGGGCCGGCTGGAAAGAGGCCCGTTCCGATTATGGCTATCTGCCCGGAACACAGTTCACGGAAAACGGAACCAGCGGCTTCAAGGTCTATTACCGCTGCGGCAATTTCAAGGCCAGACGCGACGGCGGCCGCTGGAAAGTCGGCATGGACATGGTGTTCGGCAACGACAAGGGCGGCGACCTCGGCATAGTGACCTGGACTAACGGCCCTTCCAAACAAAACGTGGTTCTCCATTTCCTCGGTTATGCCCAGCAGTACGGGCTGCCGGAAGGAGCCGAGCTGGAGGACGTGCAGTTCGACCTTGAGACAGTCTGCGACAACGCCTACCAGACCGTGGACAGCCAGCGCAAGGTGATAGCCATGCACCTGCTGAAGAAGGATTTCAAGGCCCTCGCCCATTTCTATTCGGCCGCGAAATTCATCCCCGGTCCCATAGGCACTTATGCCTCCTTTCAGGAGTTGGCCATAACCGTGGCTGAGAAGAAAACCAAGGCCGCGTCGGTGTCCACCCTGTGCATGGTCAGCGGCGTCGTTCTGGAAAAGGGCCTGCACAAGCTGGGCGCGGGCCGTCTGCTGAATTACGCCATAGAGAAAAGCTGCGACGCCGGGGCCACCGCGGTCGACGTGGCGCATGAGATGAAAGAGGCCGAGGAAGAACTTAAGCATCCCCTGACCTTCACCGGAGCGGTGAAAGCCCGTGTCAGCGGCAGATACTATGGTTCCGTTAAGGAAATGAAGGAAAAGCTTGCGGCCGCCATGCGCGCCCAGAGCCTTTACGGCGGTGGCATGCAGAGCCGTCTTCAGCTTCGCGCCGCCGCTCCTTCCGGGCAGTCTTTCATCAGCGCGCCGGACGCCGGTGGCAGCGCCTCCGTTTCCCGCCCTAACGGGGGAACGAATGTGGATGCCATGCTGCGCATGGCTTATGTCGCTCCGGAAGACGAGCTGAAGAACATATTTTTCGACCGCTGGCGCTAGTCAGTCCTAACTTTGCAAAAATGGAGCCCGCATACGCGGGCTCCATTTTCATTTTCCAAACTTTTCGAGCGGGCGGGATTACTGGTACGGCTTCAGCAGGAAGGAATAGCTGAGTTCTATGCCGAAGAGGAAGTTCGACGCCGCGCCGTCCAGAAGCTTGCCGGTAACGCGGTAATAGTCCACGTATGGCCCCATCTTCAGGTTGTCCACCAGCGTCACGTCCAGGTTGGCCTTAAGTTCCAGTTCGTTCTTCAGGTCATACACCGTGTCTGAACGAGTGCGGATGAGGTTCCTGTAATAGCCTTCGGTCTTCAGCTCGATGAGGCCGTTGTGAATGGGGAATGTGAGCTTGTAGCCCGTTTCCCAGCCGTACTGCGTGTGTACGGAATTGCTGTAGGTGAAGTCCTCTTCGGTAACGGCGGCCGCGTAGAAGTCCTTAACCGTGGAGCCTTCGTACAGTTTGTAGCCGGCCTTGCCGCGCAGTATCTTGCGCTTGGGCACGCCGTCCTGCGGGCTGAACTCCGTGTCATACTGGGCCGTTACGAAGGGGCCCATGATGCCGCCGCCAAGCATGCTGAAGCGGGTGTTTCTGTACCTCAGTTCGTTGTCCAGCAGTATCTGGTCCACGCTTTCGTTGGTGACTGTGTCGCCGCTGGTGGGGCGTATGGTCACTTTCCCGTAGGCGGCCGATACGCCGTTGTCCAGTTGCAGCCGGCTGGTGCGGTATTCCGAATAAAGCTTGCCCGAACCCTGAACCAGTATCTGGCTGTTGGAGCGCAGCTTCGCGTTGGATATGTTGCTGAACTCGGCGGCGTTGTTCACCTGTATGTTGGAGAACTGGAATGCTATTTCCCGCAGGTTGAGCCGCCATACCGAAGCGTCCGGCGCATTGTTACCCATCAGTTCCCTGAGGTTCAGGATGAAGGTGTCATCCTTATGAATCTGCGGCGGAAGAGTGGCGGAGTCTGTCGTTGCTGAGGAGAGGGCGGGCGGTTCGGCCGCGGCCGCCATTGCGGGGCTCGATGCCGAGCGCTGTTCCAGCCAGTCCAGCACCGCGCCGGGATATGGGATGTCCAGCGTTTCTTTTTTGACCAGCTTTTTGAGGGCGGGAAACCTGTCCGCTTCCATGAGCAGGCTTTGAGGGAACGCCACGGTGTATTTTTCGCTGTCGGTTATGGACAGTCCGTTTACTTCCTTGTTTTTGTTGGCCCCGCTGACCGCAAGAACATATTCCCCTTCAAAGGTGCGTTCGCACTGGGTCGGCGTGGCGGTGAAGTCTGCCTGCTGGAGCAGGCTTTTCAAATCGGAGCCTTTAAGCACCGCTTTCATGATGCCGGTCTTCGGGCCCAGCCAGAGGTCCAGGTTGTTCCTGGACATTTTGCCCAGCACGAATGCCCGGGCCGGCAGTATCTGGGCGAAGGCGACTTCCGTCCCGGCGGCTTCCCTTATTATTCCGGCGGCCATGTTGAATATCTCCTGCGGGCTGTAGGAAAGTTTCTGGCATGAGCCGGCCCACAGGGAGCGGGCGTCCGGCAGCAGATACCTGCTGGGGGAAAGGTAGAGCGAGGTCATCGCCTCGTTATGGGTGTAATAGGCGTTGGAAAACTTGTTTTCTTCGATGAACTCGTCGCCCGCGGAGTCTTCCACCCGGGCCAGCTCCTTGTAATTGCCGCTGTCGGCGAATTCAAGCAGCAGCTCGCCTAGAGAATATGCATTGCGCCACGAAACATAGGCGGGCATTTTGTGGCGTTCCCTGCCCCAGCTCCGCAGGTCGAGAATGGTGCTGCGCTTCAGGGCGTTTGCGATGGGCGAGGCCATGATGGCTATATCTATGTCCGGCACTTTGAGCGCGAGATTGTATGAGGCCGATGGCGAGAGGTGCGACACCAGCACCACTATGTCGGCCTTGTACCTTGAACGGAGAAGCTGGGTCGCCGTTCCGGCGGCCTCCACCGGGTCAAGGGCCTTGAAGGGGATGCTTTTCAGTTGCGCCGCGCTCAGCGTCTCCTGCGGGATGACGGAGACGAAACCTATCCTGACGTTCCCTGCGTCTATGACCGCCTGCTGGGCTATGAGGTCCTGATACTGCGGCTTGGTCGCGCTAATGTTAGAGCAGAGCAGCGTCGGGCGCTTCGGCGCGGAGGAGAAGCCGGGGTCCGACGCCAGTTTCCAGACCATTTGCAGGTCGTCCGAGTTGAACGCGACCAGGTTTACGCCAAGCTCGTCCCAGTAGGCACGTATGGTGTCGGTTGATATGCCTATCTGGGCGTACTGGCCGAAGTGCCCGGTGTTGAGAAGAAGTGTGGGCGGATAGGTTTCGCTCACCCTGCGGATTATGGAATCATACCAGGAACCAAGCCCCCCGGCGGGTTTGGCTACTATGCTCACCCTCGCGGGTTTGCCGTCCAGCAGAAGGTTGTAGACCACTTCGATTGTGGGAACCCATTCGCTGTACGTGAACGGGTATTTGGTGATCGCGGCATAGGCGGTCGTCCCTCCCGGCAGTTGCATTCGGCCTATCTGGGCCTGCTCGCTGTTTGAGAGCATATACGGCCTGCTGGCGGAATCCAGGTCTGACGTCGCTTCCAGCACCATCCGGTTGAACCGGGGGTCCACCACCGGGTATTGGACAAGCACAGAGCGGGCCGTTTCCACTATTTCCGCCGTTTCAAGTTTTGATAGGGTCTTTTCGCTGACGCGCATGGCGCGCCCCGTTATGCCCTGCGGCGCGTTGAACGCGTAGGCCCCGCGCTTCATGAATGTAAGCCGGTGCTCCACTCCCTGTAGTTTGACGTAATCGCTGGCCGAGGAAAGCAGTTTCTCCACGGTTTCGAAGAGGTCCGGGTAGAGGCTGTGCTCGTCGTCGAAATAGAGAATGCGGGCGGAATAGTCGTTGGCGCGCGCCGTTTGCGGCAGCAGCGGCAGCAGCAGACAGGCCAGCGCGCAGAGTAAATGTTTCAAAATCGGCTCCGAAAAAAGCGGCCTGCTGGATGTTCCGGCAGGCCGCCAACATATTCAGCAACTACTATTATACCGTTTATTGCCGCGGGGGCGTCTGGTCCTTCTCCGTCTGCGCGGGAGGCTGTGCCTGGATGGCCGGCTGTTCGACCGGGACCGTGGCCGGCTGAGTAGGTACGGCCTGTGCTTGTCCGGCGGGAGCTGCCTGGGGCTTGGGGGCGCTGGCCGCAGGACCGCCGCGTGTTCCCATGCGGGTGGTGAACGCCGCGCCGAGGCCTAGCGCCATGCCGAGCGTCAGTATTATCAGTCCGGCCAGGCCCAGTATGCCGCCTACCAGGGGCAGTATTTTCGCCAGCACGAACAGCAGCGCCATTATTATGTAGCCGGCGAATATCTTGCCGAGAAGGGTGGCCGGGGAGGCGCGCTGTATGCGCTCGTGCACCCTGTCCGACAGCACGACGCAGAAGGCGCTGAGGCCGAGCAGTCCTCCGCAGAGAAGAAGCAGCAGCGCCAGCGGTATGAGGGGTATGCCAAGCAGTGATATCAGCAGGCAGAACAGCACGGGTATCGTGCAGATGACCACAAGCGTTCCCACCCCGGCGGACATCCAGAAGTTGTCCTCTATCGCTTTCGCGGCGGTTTCCACGTTCTTGGGGAACAGCATGGCCGGCAGCACCAGAACCACGAGGCTGGCCACGAGCATGGAGCCAAGCACCAGCAGGCCTATGCCGACCGCTCCGCCCGCCATTACCGGGGCTTTCCAGTCGATATTGTTCTTGTTGCGGAACACTCCAGGCAGTATCTTGCGCAGGGCCCGGATGTCCGTTTCGTCCACATCGCCCTTCAGCGTGACGCCGCTGTCCTTTATGAGCTGCCCGCCGATTACCGAGATGGCTCCTTCCACGGTGGCGGAATCCTTCAGCACGACATTGCCGCCCAGCGAGCTTATGTCCCCCGTGACCGTGCCGCTTATCTCCACCGGCCCGCCGAAGGAAATATCACCGTCCACCCTGCCGGATACCTGCACCGGCCCGCCCATCGCGTTGACGTTGCCGTCAACTTCTCCTTTGACCACTATGGGCCCGCCGAGCGAGGTGCAGTCGCCGCGCATGCGGCCCTCGACGGTTATGTCCTTGTCCGTCACTATGTCGCGCCTGACGGATTCATCCTGGGTCACCACCACGGGGGAGTGGTTTATCTCCTGCCCGCTCCTGTGACGATAGGACGCTTCCGTATCGGACGGAAAGCCTATCGCCAGAGTGGCCAGCAGCACCGGCGCAATGAGTATCTTCATATGTTCTCCTTTAATGCGTTCGCGCATGTCTTTCTTTCGAAATTCCCACTATCACCGCGGCCGCGAGGCCGGTCGAGAGTATCAGCGTACAGAGAGTGTGGACGTTGGCGAAACTGTCCGCCGCCATGCCGGCCAGTCCCCATGCAAGCCTCGCCGCGCTCCAGAGCTTAAGCGCGCCCATCGAGGCCGCATCCCCAAGGGAGGGCGGGTGGATAAGGAAAGAGGCCAGGTCGCCCGCGTAGAGCGCGAGAAGCACCGCCGCTATTATGGCCGTGGCCGCCCCCCATGCCAGAGAGAGCATGACCATTATCCTTGCCGGGAGGGGAAGCGCCGCCCTCTTTCGCGCCGCGCAGGCCGCGAGGACGCGCGCGTTGAAACGCCTTGAGGGGGCGTACGCCGGCAGGGCTTTCATCGCCTGCCTTAAAAACTGTTCTTCCTTTTCTCTGTTCATAAATTCGTCCCGTCCTTTAATTAATACGAGCGCGCCGCCTTCCCCGGTTTCATTATTATCAGGCTCACGCCGCCACCGCCAGCCTTTCCATTTTCTCCCTGAGCATGGCTTTTGCGCGGGAAAGCCGTATCTTGACCGTCCCCTCCGGCGCCTGAACGATTTCCGCTATTTCCCGGCAGGTCAGCTCGTCCCTGTACTGAAGGAGCAGCGCTTCCCTGTACAGCGGCGGCAGGGAGGCCAGCAGCCGTTCCGTATCCTCGGTCTGAAGTTTCCATTCCGTCACGGTGTCCGGCCCCGCGGCCGAATCCGCGATGTCTATTGGAGCGTCCTCGTCATTTATGGACAGGGCCTGCGGTTTCCTGGCCCGCAGGTGGTCCAGGCAGGTGTTGTGCGCTATCTTGAACAGCCAGGTTATAAGGGGGTATTCCGGATTGTACGATTCCAGGTGCGTGAAGGCTTTTACGAAGGTTTCCTGCGCTATGTCCTCCGCGTCGGCTGGGTCGCCGGCCATGCGGAGCACGAAGGTGAATATCTGTTTTTTGTAAAGGTCAAGAAGCTCGCCGCAGGCTTCCTCGTCCTGTGCGATGCAGCGCTGAACCAGTTGCAGTGAATCCGTTTCGGGCATTCCACATATTACTACGCAAAAGGACGCGGCGCGGTTTCAAAAACCGCGTTTACCAGCCGTTGGCTATGCGTTCGATGAGCAGGTCCGGCAGGTTCAGCTTGCGCATCAGTTCCTGCGTTATCTGCATCGGATAGTCCATCCGGCAGAGTTCGAAGGTGCGGGCCTCGCTGTCGTATATGCCGCAGGAAGCGCGGGGGTTCCTGTCCCGGGGCTGGCCCACGGAGCCGGGGTTGACCATGTAGCGCTTGTCCTCGTCAAAAACTATCCGTTCCCCGTTGGAGATGTAATTGACCATCGGGAAGCGCACGCCCTGCCTGCTTATGTAAAGCGCGGAATGGCTGTGGCCGATGAAGCACACCTGCGTGTTCCATTTGTCGGCATTTTCAAGGAACTGTTCCCCGGTGAGGAGGTATTCCTCCGCAGGGACGTTGGGGCTGCCGTGGACAAGTGTGAAGTCGTCGTGGGCCACTATGGACGGGCATTTCTGGAGGAAGGCCACCGAGCGGGGGGAAAGCATCTGCTTGGTGAATTCTATGGCCGCGCCCGCGTAGGAGTTGAACCAGTTGAGCGGCAGAAAGCCCAGGACGGCCATGTCGTGGTTGCCGGTCACGCAGTAAAGATTGGGCAAGGAAGCGACCGCTTCCACGCATTCGTTCGGCTGGGGACCGTAGCCGACAAGGTCTCCGCAGCAGATGTAGGACTGGACCCCGGCCGTCTTGAGCCTGTCGAGAACGACCTTAAGGGCCTCGTAGTTGCCGTGCACGTCGCTGAATACGCCGTATAGCATAGATATCCTAGTTTCGCGTGAGCGTGACCGCGGGTTCCGAATGCTGCAGCTCCGCCGTCTTTTTCTTCAGTTCCACGCTCATGACCTTCGAGACGCCGTTCTCTTCCATGGTGACGCCGTACATGATGCCGGCGGCCTCCATTGTGCGCTTGTTGTGCGTGATGACGATGAACTGCGTCTGGGAGCCGAATTCCTGCAGCAGGCGCGTGAAGCGTTCCACGTTGGCCTCGTCCAGAGGGGCGTCCGCCTCGTCCATTATACAGAATGGCGAAGGGTTAACGCAGAAGAAGCTGAACAGCAGGGAAAGGGCCGTAAGGGCCTTCTCTCCGCCGGAAAGGGAGGCTATGTTCTGCAGTTTCTTGCCGGGCGGCTGGGCCATTATGTCCACGCCGGTGGTAAGCAGGTCCTCGGGGTTGGTGAGAACGAGGTCCGCCTCTCCGCCCACGAACAGCGACTGGTATATGCGGCGGAAATGCTCGCGCACCAGGTCGTAGGTGTGGCGGAAGTTTTCGCGGGTGGTGGAGTTTATCTTGCTGATGGCCGCCTTGAGGTCCGCTTTGGCCTGCTCAAGGTCGCCTATCTGCGTGCGGAGGAAGGTGAGGCGCGCGTTAAGGGCGTCATATTCCTCGGGGGCGGTCATGTTGATGTTACCCATGTTTTCCAGCCTGCGGCGCATCATTTTGACGCGCTCGTGGTCCACCGGCTGGTCGCCCACCTTGGTGCGGGCTTCCTCGGGCGTAACCTGCCATTCCTCGAACAGCTTGTTGACCACGTGTTCGCGCTGGGAGGTGTGGGTGTTCAGCCTGCCCTCAAGGTCGTGGGCCGTCATCTGCAGCGAATTGAGCTGCTGCCTGCTTTCGTTGGCCGCCTTGTTCTTCGTTTCAAATTCCGTGCGGATGG
>CAYPTM010000018.1:0-17600 GCA_964413345.1 uncultured Elusimicrobiales bacterium | reverse complement strand
ATAACGCGACGTCCCTGAGGGTCTTGAGATGCCGGACATTATGCCTGACGGCGATATCCTGCGTCACGATCTTCTCGTAAAGGTCGCCCAGGTACGCGCGCCTGTTCACAACGCCGCGAACCTCGGGGAAACCTCCAAGCGCGAAGTAATCCGCGAAAGCCGCGGCCATGGCCGCCCTGGCGGCCGTCCCACCGGTCGAAGGCCGCGCCCCCCGCGCGCGCAGATGCTCGGCGAAAGAAAAAGGATAGAGTTCGAATACCCGGTGTCTTCCAGTGAGATGGGTGGCCAGGTCGCGGCTTAGAAGGTGCGCGTTGCTGCCGGTAATCAGGACTTTATAGCCGCCTCGCTGCAGCCTGGCGGCGAAAAGCTCCCATTTCTCCACATTCTGTATCTCATCGAGCAGGATATACTTTATCGAAGGGTCCAGGCGCAGCATGGCCTCGAACACGCCGTTGAGGTCATCCGCCTTGAGCCCGGCCAGCCGCTCGTCGTCGAAATTCGCGTAGCCGTAAGGCCGCCCTTTCAACACCCGGTGAGCAAGAGATGATTTCCCGGAGCGCCTTACCCCGCTTAACACCTTTATAAGGTCGTCGTCAAGACTAGCCACGACATCCCGCTCAATAGAGCGCTCCACTACGCAACGCTTCAGAATAGCGGGGATATCTCCCCGCTGATCTACCAGAATATCCTTTAACTGGGACTGGTCCAACATACGCCTATTATACATTTTAATGCACTATAGTGCACTAAAACACCTTTTTATCGCTATTGTATATGTCTAATTTGCATTGCCTTGCTGGAATTGACCTGGAAAAACTCATAAGGCCGCGTAAATTCCCTGTATTTTCACGCTTCTCATCGTAAGATTTACAGGATTTTTGTGCATGCGGCGGCATATCGAGGCGAAACCTCGATAGGCCCGCTATTTGAGGGTTCGGCGGAAATACTCCACCGTCTTCAGAAGGCCTTCGTGAAGCTTTATCTTGGGCTCCCAGCCCAGTTTCTCTTTGGCCAGGGTGATATCCGGCTTGCGCTGCCGGGGGTCGTCCTGCGGCAACGGCTTATAGACGAGCTTGCTCCGGCTCTCGGGGATAAGCGACAGCACTTTTTCGGCCAGCTGCTTCATGGTGAACTCGTCGGGATTGCCTATATTCACCGGCCCGGTGAACTCAACGGGGCTCGCCATCATGCGTATCATCCCCTCCAGCAGGTCGTCCACGTATTGGAAGCTCCGCGTCTGGCTGCCGTCGCCGTAAATGGTGATATCCTTGTTCTGCAGCGCCTGCACTATAAAATTGCTCACCACGCGCCCGTCGTTAGGGTGCATATTGGGACCGTAGGTATTGAAGATGCGCACCACCTTGATCTCCAGCTTATGCTGGCGGTGATAATCGAAGAACAGCGTCTCCGCGCAGCGCTTGCCCTCGTCGTAGCAGGCGCGCGGCCCCACCGTGTTCACCCGGCCCCAGTAACTCTCCGGCTGCGGGTGCACCTCGGGATCGCCGTACACCTCGCTCGTAGAGGCCTGCAGTATGCGCGCCCCCGTGCGCCGCGCCAGCCCCAGCATATTGATGGTGCCGTTCACCGAAGTCTTGGTGGTATGCACGGGATTATACTGGTAATGCACCGGCGACGCCGGGCAGGCCAGGTTATACACCTGGTCCGCCTCGACTATAAGCGGCTCTACGATATCGTGACGCAGAAATTCGAAGTTGCGATTCCCAATCAAGTCCGCGATATTATCCTTGCTACCAGTAAATAGACTGTCCACGCAGAGGACATCATGTCCTTCGGTCACTAGCCGACGGCAAAGATGGGACCCGATAAATCCGGCGCCTCCGGTAACCAGAATCTTTTTGGCTTGCATGGGGTTAATTCTAGCAAACCGCCCCCCGCCCCCGCTATTGCTATAATATCCCCGCATGAAGAACTACTCCTTGGACGACTATATCTTCTTCGCGCTGGCCCTTTTCGCCTTTTCTGTAGTCTTTTCCGTAACTGTGGTGCAGGGCGCGCTTTTCCTGGCCCTGCTGCTGCTGCTCGTGAAGAAATACAGGGAAAACGCCCTTTCCGGCCTCCTCCCCTCCCTTTATAAGCACACCCTGTTCATGCCGTGGATGGTTTACCTCGGCGTCTGCCTGCTCACCGCGCTTACCGCCTATTACCCGTACAAAGGTCTGGGCCAGCTCAATTCCGACTTCCTCAAGTATGTCTGCCTGTCCACCCTGCTGCTGGCGGTGAAGAAAGAACACCTGCCAAAAATCTCCGCCGCCTATACCCTGGCGGCGACCGTAGCCGCCCTGATAGGCATAGGGGAAGTGATTTGGTCGGCGTACACTGGCGAGACAGTACTCACCAGGGCCAACGCCTTTATGAACGCCGTGCGCTACGGCGAGGTAATGGGCATAGCGCTAATGCTGGTGCTGAGCCGCCTGATAATCCCCGTGCAGGACGCTTTCCGCGGCGAGAATGTCCTTTACAAGTTCGCCGTAGTGCCGGTTTTCGTGGCCCTGGTGCTTAGCCAGACCCGCGGCTCCTACCTGGGCCTCGCCGTAGGCCTGGCGGTCATGCTCTATTTCGGCAGCCCGTCCCGAAAACAAGTCCTGGCTTATTCCACGGCGCTTGCAATCATAGGCGCTATTGTTCTCTCCATGACCCCGGCCATACGCCACAGAATGACCGCCATGATATCGCGCGATGCCTCCGCCATGGCCTTGGACAGCCCTGACACAGCCATCAACATAAGGCTTGAACTCTGGAAACTGGGCGGGCAGATGTTCAAGGCCCACCCGGCGCTCGGCATTGGCCCGGACAATGTAAAGAAAGTTTTCAAGAAATTCCACCCAGAGCCTATCGGCTATGAGGAGACCTGGGGCAGCCTGCACAATCTCTATATACACCAGGCGGCGGAACGCGGCCTGGTAGGGCTTGGCGCCCTGGCGCTGCTGTTTACGGCCTTCTTACTGTTCGCCCTCGGCAATTTCAAGGCCGCCCCCGGCCCTTATACCCTCTGGGCACTCTGCGCCCTGCCTGCCTACTACGCCATGAACATAACGGAAATTTCCTTCCAGCACGTGCATACGGCCTTCGCCATTTTCATGGCGATGGCCTTTTCTTCAGCAGCAAAAGAAGTTTAAACCGCCGGAACTGCCGGCTTCTTTATCATGCCGGCGTCTTTCTGGAATACCCTGCGGAAAGTCCTGAGTATTATGCCCAGGTCCAAGGCCAGGGACATATTCTTCACATAGTACAGGTCGAAGTGGAGTTTCTCCACCGACTCCGCCTCGCTTGAAGTGGCGTGGTAGTTGATCTGCGCCCAGCCGGTAACGCCGGGCTTTATCAAATGGCGCAGATGATAATGCGGCACGGTGCGTTCAAGGATGCGCACCTCGCTGGTCCATTCTGGCCGCGGGCCTACCAGGCTCATGTCGCCCTTAAAGACGTTCCAAAGTTGTGGTATCTCGTCCAGCCGCGCGCCGCGCAAGAAACGCCCCAGCCGCGTTATGCGGCTGTCGCGCCCTGCCGCCTTGAACAGCGGTCCCGCCTTGCTGGCCCCCACAACCATGGTGCGGAATTTCCAAATTATGAAACGCCGGCCCAGGTGCCCCACCCTTTTCTGCACAAAAAAGACCGGGGCAGAAACGCCCCCCTCGGCTTTGATCGCCAGATACACGGCAATGGACAGCGGCAGCGTAAGCAGCAATCCCAAAACGGCAGAGACCATATCCATGCCGCGCTTCACCACCGCGTAGACCTGGTTGTCCTTGTGCAGCACATTGCTGAGCAGCCAACTGGGCTTGGCGGCGTACTCCGGCGGGATCTTACCGTAAAGGTCCTCGTAGAAATCCAGGTGAGTTATTATCGGTATCTCCTCGAGCACCGCAGTGGACAGGAGTAGCCCGGCCACAAGAGGGTTCTTCTCCGCCGCATCCGCCTCTACAACCAGCACGTCCACCTGGGCGGCCATATGCAGGTCATGCCTGCGGCTGGGCCGCCAATAACCGTTCTTATCTCCGGAATCTTTCAACCGCGGCAGCGGCACTACGGAAAAGCCCAGGTGAGGATTAGCCTTCAGGTCGCGGGCTATCTCTTCTATAAGCGGATTGGTGCCGAGGAAAGCCACCCGCTGCACCAGCCACTTCTCCAGTATCACGCGGGTCCAGATACGGCGCCACAAGGTAGCCAGCACGTGCAGATAAAGCAGGGTCAGGAAAAGGTGGGTCTTGGGGGTAAGGCCGAACTGCAGATAAAAAGCGTAGAAGATAGCGCTCGCCGCGGCCAAATTCACCACGAAGGCGATAAGCGAGGCGTTGATGAGGTTTACAAGGCGATTTATGCGGCGCAGATCATAGAAGCCGACAACATAAAATATCCCAGCCCACACCGGCAGGAAGACCGAGAAAACCTTTACGTGCTGGACGAAAAAATCCCAAGGCACCGCGCTGAACCTGCGCGTCATAAGGGCCAGCGCCAGGGCAAGGTAGAACAGCCCGGCGTCGCCCAGGAACAGGAATAACCTGCGCCACCTGAATATCAGCATTTCAAACCCGCCATATTCTAATTATATCTATTTCGCCGCGGCCACGCGGCCAAGGATGCCGGAAATTATCTTATCGCGGTCATACTTGTCCGCAAGAAGACCGCGGGCACTGGAGGAAAAAGCCGCTAGCCCGGCGCCTCTGCGGGCATACAATTCGAGGAAACCGTCCCGGATCTCTTCCAGGTTGTCAGGCCCCGCGCAAACGCCAAGGGAATGGCGCGCGACAAGGTGCTTTACCGCGCCATTAAGCACCGCAAAAATAGGCTTCTGAAAAGCCAGGTAGGCCTGGAACTTGGACGGAACTACCAGAGCAAGCCCGGGGGTATCCCCCAGCGAAATCACCAGCACGTCGCTGGCGCGGAAAAAAGCGGGCATTTCAGAGGAAGGTTTACGCCCCCAAAAGGTCACGCCGCCAATGCCTTCTCTGGTGGCAAGGTCCTTGAGCGCCTCGAGATGGGACCCGTCCCCGACTATGTTCAGCCGCAATTCCGGCTGTTGCCTATAGGCCATGGCGAAGCCCTTCAGTACATTGTCCAGGTTCTGGAGCTTGCCGATATTCCCGGCGAAGGTGAAATTGAAACCCTGCGGAAGCGGCAGGGAAGTGTCTCCGCCCCCCGCGTCAACGGTAGGCCAATTAGGGAAGAATTGGACCTCCTTGCCCGGGACATATTCCCGGATGCGGTCGGCAAATCCCTCGCAGGAAACTAGGATTTCCGAGCAATTGCGGTATACAAAGCGGATAATGGCCGACAGGAAGATTTCCATAAGCCTAGTCCGCCTGAACCCGTAAGAATAGACCATGTCAGGCCAGATATCCTGCGTCCAGATGGTCACCGGTATGCAGTAAAGCTTGCCGGCCAGTACGGCAGGGATGGCCATCGTCAAAGGCCCGGTCTGGTATACGAAGATGCGGTCCTTGCCGCGGGCCCGCAGCAGGGTGAAGAAGGTCCCGGTTACGGCGAAGCTGAAATAGTTAAGAAGCTTGAAGAGAAGAGATTCCCTGTAGCCGGTAACGGTGAAAAAGCGGGATATCCTCAAACCTTTCCAGGTTTCGGAACTAAAAAGCGAGTTGCGATAATCGGGGAAGAGCCTGCCGGCCGGGTAGCTCGGCGCTTGGGTAAGGACCTCAACCTCCTCGCCCCCCTCAGCCCAACGTGAGGCCAGCTCATTTACCAGGAATTCTTCCGGGTAAAAGCGCTCTGTTAAGATCAGGACTTTCATCTTACCCGGGAAACGCGCTAGGCCGTCTTATGCCAAACGGTGCGGTTAACGTAGTCGGTGTAACTGAGAATGATGCGCACCACTTTGGCGGACACATTGTCCGCCTCATAATCCGGCACCACACGGAAGCGGCGTTCCTTGGGCGAATGTTGTGCAGTGACTACGGCCACCGACTCAAGTACGCGGGCAGGCTGTAGCCCGCACATGATAAGGGTGCCTTCGTCCATCCCCTCGGGGCGCTCATGCGCCTGGCGCACGGTAACGGCCGGGACATTGAGCAACGTCGCCTCTTCGGTTATGGTGCCGCTGTCCGACACCACGCAGAAGGCGCTCAGCTGCAGCTTTACATAGTCGTAAAAGCCTAGCGGCTTGAGGAAACTGACACGTTTGTCCAGCCCCTTAACTCCGACCTCGGCCAGCTTCTTACGTGTACGCGGGTGGGTGGAGACGATCACCGGCTTGCCGTACTTGACGGCGAGAGCGTTGAGCGAAGCCAACAGGTCGCGGAAGTTCTGCGGGCTGTCGATATTCTCCTCGCGGTGGGCGCTGACCACGAAATAGCCGGACTCTTTCAGCTTCAGGCGCTTGAGCACGTCGGACTTAAGGATCTTCGGCATGTAGCAGGCCAGCACCTCTTTCATGGAGGAGCCGGTCTTGATAACGGTCTCGGGGCGAAGGCCCTCGGCCAGCAGGTAACGGCGGGCGTGCTCGGTCAGGGTCATGTTTATGTCGCTTAAGTGGTCAACCACCTTGCGGTTCAACTCCTCCGGCACGCGCTGGTCGAAACACCTGTTGCCGGCCTCCATATGGAACACTGGGATCTTGCGGCGCTTGGCGGGGATCACGGAGAGACAACTGTTGGTATCGCCGTAAAGCAGTATGGCGTCTGGCTTCTCTTTCTCCATGACCTCGTCGGCCTTGGCGACAACGGAGGCGATAGTGGCCGCCGGGCCTTTACCGGCGGCGCCGAGGAAATAGTCCGGTTTGCGGATGCCCAGTTCCTTGAAGAAAATTTCGTTCAATTCATAGTCGAAATTCTGGCCCGTGTGCACCAGCACATGGTCCAGGTGCTTTTCGGCCTCGTGAATGACGCGGCTCAGCTTGATTATCTCCGGGCGCGTCCCGACTATTGTCATTAACTTTAAGGGCATAGTTTCTCCAACCGCTGCGGCAGGCTACAAATATGGGGCGTAAAGTTCCTTATGAGAAAACACCCAGGCTTTGAGCTCGGCGAACTGGGTTCGATAATCCCTGGGGTTGTAAGGCAGGTCTGAACGGGTGGAAACCAGGGTCTTATCGCTTACCACCCCGGCCTCCGGGACGATCTGCGGCTCTTTCCGCCCCCAAGTATCCCGCATCAGCTTTATAAGCCCGTGCTTGGATATCTTCTCCGGGGAAGCCAGGTGACAGAGCCCGGTTGTACCGGCGGAGATGAAAGCGTCAATGGCTTTCGCCAGCTCCAGTGTGGTAACGCCGTTCCAAAAAACCTTTTCGTAACCCTTTACCGTCCCCCGGCTGGTCATAAGCCAATGGAACAAGCCCGTGGCGCCGGCCTTAAGCTCCGGGCCGACTATAGAGGTGCGGATCGTCAGGTCCCGGCCATTTATGACCTCGCCCATGGCCTTGCTTTGGGCGTAGGGCCCTTTTCCGTCCTTCACATCTGTTTCAGTATATCCGCCCCTATCGCCGGAGAAGACACAATCGGTACTGAGGTGGATCAGGCGGAAATTATTTTCCCCGGCAAGCCGCTCCAGGAAATGCGGGAAATCGCCATTGACGAAAGCGGCCGCCTCGGAATTCTTCTCAGAGTCTTTCACTAACTTGCCAACGCAATTTACGACCACTTCCGGGGAAAAAGACCATATAGCCTCGGACACCGACTTTCGATCTTCTACATTTACGGTACGCCAGTCAGGGAAAGCCTTGATGCTGTGGGCCAGATTAGAAAGCGAGTAGCGGTCGGTAGCAGCCAGGTACATGGAGACCATGTGCCCCGCCATCCCCCCAGCCCCGAAGATAGTAACTCGCGTCATCGTCAAAGCGGTCTTAGGCGTCAAGTTCCTCTACGACTTCCGGCAGTTTAAGCAGCAATTCCTTAACTTGTTTGACGCCAAGTCGTTCGGTGTTATGCGAAGTATAGTCCTCCAGCAAAACCTCCTTCTTGTCGCCTTCGGTAAAGTACTTGCTATAGTTGAGGTCGCGGCCGTCCATTTTTACGCGGAAATAGTCGCCCATATCCTCGGAGCGGCGCAGCTCCTCGGTAGTGGCCAGCGTCTCATATATTTTCTCGCCATGCCGTATGCCGATGGTCTTCACCGAGACGTCAGACTTGAACAACTCTTTAAGGGCCTGCGCCAGGTCAGCCACCGTACACGCCGGAGACTTCTTAATGAACAGGTCTCCCTGCCGGGCATTCTTGAAGGCGAAAAGGACCAAACCTATCGCCTGGGGCAAAGGCAAGAGGAACCGCGTCATCCCGGGATCAGTAACGGTTATCGGCTTCTTTTCTTTTATCTGCTTGATGAAAAGAGGGATAACAGAACCGCGCGAGCACATGACATTCCCATAACGCACGCTGCAGACCCGGGTATCGGTTTCCTTGAGCCCGCGGCAGGCGGCCTGCGCCACCTTTTCCATAAGGGCCTTGGTCATACCCATGGCGTTTATAGGCATCACCGCCTTATCGGTGCCCAGGCAGACCACGCTTTCAACTTTGTGGGCGATAGCGGATTCAACCACGTTATGACTGCCCACTATATTGGTCATCACCGCCTGCATAGGGAAGAACTCGCAGGACGGCACCTGCTTCAGGGCGGCCGCGTGAAAAACCATGTTGACCCCTGCCATAGCCTGGTCGACGCTATCGCGGTCGCGAACATCGCCGATGTAGAACTTTACGCGCGGATTACTCAATTTTATCCGCATATGCTCCTGCTTGAGTTCGTCACGGCTGAAAATCCGGATCTCGCGATAGTCCTTGTCTATTACGGTCCGCAAAAGCTCATGACCAAACGACCCTGTACCGCCAGTGATAAGTATGGTTTTATTCTTCAGCATAGCGTTGTTTTCTCCGGAATCTCACTAGTAATGATATCAAATTGTCCTATTCAGGGCAGGAGACTTAGCCACCCTGAACAGAAGCCCCAATAGTTCAGAAGCCGTATTATCCCATGAATATCTATCCGCCACAGCCATTGCTCTCGCCGAGACCTCCATACGCTCCGCGGGAGTCCTAGCCATAACCCCGGCCACAGCGCGATGGAGCCCCTGAACGTCACCGGCTTTATAGAAGACCGCAGCATCCGAGAACACTTCCGGCAAGCATGGGCTGGAGGAAGAAACGCAATTGCACCCATGAGCCAGCGCCTCTAGAGCGACAAAGCAGAAGGACTCGACCCGGCTTGCGGAGACAAAAACGGAACAGTTCCTGTAGCACCAGGAAAGTTCCGCGGCCGGGATATTGCCTAGCCATACTATCCGGTCTTCCACCCCTGCCCTGCGTATTTTTGCCTTAAGGCCCGCCTGGTAACCAGCCAACTCCGGCCTCGGGGCCCCGGCAATAACCAATTTTATTCCCGGATGGGAAGACTTCAGCAAAGACATTAAACCTACAAGGTCCTCTATGCCCCGGTACTTCTCGATTGACCCTGCCGCGAAAACAAATCCAGGGGCCACCGCGGACTGGAGATCCGAAGGACGGATCGGATCCTCCTCCGGAGGGTTGTTGCCGAAGGGGATAACGGATACTTTTTCCTGTGGAAGCCCGGCTTTCTCCAGCAAGATATTCCGAACAAAGGCGGTAGGCGCCACGACCGCGTCGGCATCCTTTACCGCGAGAATAGTCTCCCAACGCAGGGCAAAATAGCGCAGAAGTTCGCGCGGGCTTGGCAGGGAAAACATCCCGTAGAGCGGGACCATATTCTGCACCATTACGACCTTAGGTGCCGGCAAACCTTTTATATGACGGGCTACAGGCACAAATATAATGTCCGGGGAGAACGCTTCCAAAGCCCGGCTTTCCTCGGAACCGAAAAGCCTGCGCATCGGGCCAAAGGGTCGGCAAGGCTCACATAATAGTTTTGGGTGTTTCTCTACCCATTTCTCCATCTGGAATTCTGCCGGAGAAAAACACATCAAGGCCTGCACCTTATCCGAAGCGACCAACCTGGGGACCATGTTCTGAAGATACTTCTTGTAGCCGCCGCTCAACCCGGAAGCCGCGAGGTTCAAGATCGCTATCCGCAGGTAACGCCCGCCCGCAGTTTCCCCCTCCACCGCCGCCGCTTTAGAGATAGTCTTCAGTTTCACCAAGAGGGCTCCCCAAACAAAAAATGTAAAAAAACCAGGGTAAGGCTGGCACAATCCGACCTTAACAGAGTTATCCGCCAATAATAGGAACAAAACTGAAAAAGCTAATCCAGCCAACACTCCGGAATTCATAATAGCGCCGCGGCCCTTCCATATCAGCCTGCCGGTGTACAATAAAAAGCCGAGCATTGGAAGAAAAGCGACCAGGCCGAAGTTATAAAGAAGGTCTAGGTAGTAATTATGCGCGCTCGGGAACCGTCTTTTTTCCGGAGGTGCCGGATGTCCGAAGATCAAGGTCATGGGCGTGCCCCCCAAGACCCCTCCCCAATAATGCCGCCAGACCTCGACCCTAGCCAAGGCATTTTGAGGCAGAACCCTCTCACTTTTGCCGATAATGCCCTCAACTTCGGCTGCCCTCCCGGTATCCAGTTTCTGCTGGCGGTCCTGAAGGGCGGAGATGGTCGGGTAACCGCCCTCCTTCATCACCTCAAAACTTGCGCCATAATAACGGACCACCCCGGAAAGGGCTAGACAGAGCAGCAAACCGGACAGGGCAGAAACAAATATGTCCTTGCGAAACCCGTAGTACCACAGGAATACGGCAATTCCAGACCAGAAAAAAGCAATTGAAAGTATCGACCAGGACATGACGGCATAAAGCGCCATGGGAGCGATAGAAAAGACCAAAAATTTCCTTTTGAGCGGTCCGGGTTCACGGAACAGACCGAATAGTGATATGAAATACGCGGCGATAAGGATCCCAGAGGCGTATTGCGAATTCCCGTAGATGCTGAAGAAATACAGGTCAGGCTGAAGCCTCACCCCCCCCGAGACTAGGGAAACAACAAGATGCAAGATAACGGTGGAAAGAACTACAAGGAAAAAAACCTTTGCCATTCGCCGCAAGAAGAATGCGGACCTGGCCGCATGGTCCGCCAGAACAAGGCCGAAAACAGGGAGCAGATATTGCAGGGAAAGTATCAGTTTATTCCGTACCGCGACGCCGCTATCCGCTGCAGTAAGAACCGCGCCGAGGGTCATGACTGAAAAAAGAATGAAGGCGAAAAGAGCAAAAGCCTTTGTGGCCCGGTAGGAATTCAAGGCCAGAATCAGCGGGAAACAAAGGAAGACCGAAATGGGCAGTGGAAGCATAGAGAGCTGCCCGCCCCAATCGTACAATTCCACTTTCCCCGTATAGAGCCCCGCGCCGAGCTGGAAGAAAACGGGGGCGATCATGGCAAATGACACAAGTATTTCCAGGAACCGCTCCAACTCCGGGGTATAGACTATCCGCTGGCTGCCGCCTACCATCCAGTAGCCCAGATATACAAGGAGCGCGTTAACAAAGAACAAGGTCACGAAAGAAGCTTCCCCGAACAACAGGTAGAGCAGCGGCACAGAAACCAGGATCGCAAAATTAGAAAGCAGGTCCGCTATGAAAACGTCATCCCGCTCGGAAGAATGCAGGATGTTTATTTTTATGAACTGGGCGCCCAGCATTACGAATCCGCCCGCCAGTGAAAAACCGATAGCCCCCAACATAACGGAGTTCCGGGCTAAATATCCGCTTCCCGAACCGGAGAATACGGAGAAAGCCACTAATGCCACGCCCAGGGCGGGCAATAACCATGAGAGTCTAAAAAAAACTGATTGTACGCCCTGAAAAGAGGCTGAGAAACGGAAACTGGGACCTATGGTGCGTTCGTAAACAGCCCCGACAATACTGCCCATGGCGAAAGCAGTGAACAACTGTCCGGCCATTTCCTTTCCGGAAAAACCGGAAACCAGAAGCCGGAAAAAGAACACCCCTGTGCCAATTACGAATGTTGAAGCATAGTTGGGCAGTATCTTCCGCCACTCCAGCCCCGAGATCTGGAAAGCCCTTGGCAACTCAAGCCCGCAAGCCGCGCACACCAGCAAAGGCGCGCAAGCCCATAAATAAATCGCCGGCAGGAAAATTGTCGGAAAGAACATCATGACGACAACCGCGAACAGGAGCGGGATAGCCAGCGCGGCCAGGAAATACTTGGCCGAAGCCCCCGCCTTTTCCGCCTTGGCAAGCTGCAGTTCCGAGAACCATTCCGACAGCTGGCGCAGGACCATGGCGGAAGTGAGCCCAATCCCAACGCCAGAAGCGTAAAGAGATATCAAGAATGCCAAAGCGGCAAGTGGAAGCGCCGACAATACCCGGAGCTGCCAGAGAGACCGGGACACCGAAAGATCTGAAGCTTTAAGGATGAGGTTCCTGGCATTGCCGGAAAAACTGAAGAAAACGGCTATCATTGCCGCTTGGGACAGGGAAAGGTCGGCTGCCATTTCGGATTTCCCGGAGAGGCCGGCGGCCACTATCAAAAGCGGAGTGGAAAAATTGTTGAAGGCGAACCCTAAAGGGAAGAGATATCTGCTCACGTGCCCCCCTTATCGGAAGGCGCCACCTTATGCCGTAACAGCATATACCCGAAAAGCCAAGCGCCCAAAGATACGAGCAGTATCCCCCCGAACAGCAGGACGGTTCGCCCCGGCGCGTAGCCGAAATGTGCGTATCTGGAGGCGATGATCTGGCCTATCAGGGCGGAGAATATCAGATTCCTGCCGGAAGCAGCGAAGGCGAAGTATTCGAATCCGGCAGCCACCAAAGCAGCCAGAAAAACCCCGGCGAAGAGGAAAATAACGCTTCCGGGGTAGTACAGGAAAGCTACAAGCCCGGGCAGAGTAATGAAATGCTTCTCTTCTATCCCCTCGCGCCTGTATGGGCTGTCCTTAACAAGACGCCTGTCATAAAAGCTTGTCCCGGTAGACTGGAATCTTTCGGTTAAAGCCTCTTTAAAAAGTGGCCACCCCTTGTCTGGGAAAGATGAAACCCCCATGACACCTTCAAGGCCTACCCAGCGGCAAATAAATGAATGAAAAGGAGTTACCTCCGTAATATTTACCGAGGGAGGCGAAGGCGCCGCGGAGAACTTCTCGGCCCTTAGGTAGTTTACCGCGGCGATAGACGCGGCAAATAGCGCCACGAATAAAGCCGCGAAGCCGGTGGTGGAAAAGAAACCAAGCCTTATCGAGTAACGCCGCAAAGTATCCCATCCCCCCATGAGAACTGCGGAGCCGTTCAGGATCATCCCTCGGCTGAGCATGGAAACGTTTGAGAAGAAACTCTCCAAAAGCACCAAAACCGCAGGGAGTGCGAAATTTCGGCGGAGTTTGATCTCGAGCTGCAATAGAACCGTTCCTACACCGGCCAAGCCAAAAAGCAACAGCAAAGTCATCCCAGAAATTAGAAGCGACGGCAAGTGGGTTCTCGGAGGTAATCCCCGCTGATAAATGCCGAGGTAAATATTCGCCACGGCCATAAGAAGAACCACAGACACGAACGCGCCCCACAAACGCAGGCGCATTCCGGAATACGCCTCCGTTTCCTTCACCGAAGGAGAGTCCGCCTTCACTGCGGCATATGAGAAGATCCGTTCCCTCAGGAAAGAAGCCGCCAGCAGAGCCAAGGCCGCGCACGAGGCCAAAAGGAGGGTCTTATCGTATGCTGGGCCGGAAAAATCGAAATTGCCTACCGGCTCAACGAACCAACCATTGAGAAGGAGAAGCGTCCCGGAAAGTTTCGCCCAGAAACCCATCCAAAGAAAAAAACCAGCGAAGAGATCGAAGAATATCCTGTTTTTTCTGAAACCGGACAGGAACAGCACCTGAAAGACCAGCGTAAAGATCAAGTAAACCAGGGCAGATCCGGGATACTTGGGAAGGGTAAATGCCGCGATAATAGCCGTGCAAAGCAGGAACACCGCTGCCTGCAAGTGGGATTTCAATAATGGGATGATTCGCCTCATTAATTGCCCGCCCCAAAAACTCTTTTATACAGGATGGATGTAATGGAGCGCGCCATTTTTCGGAGGAAAAGGGCGGGTCCGGCCTGCTCATAAAATTTACGGGCAAGAGCAAAAGTTCTCTTTATGGTGCCAGCCAGGTTACCTGACGCGTTGGAAGAATGCACCCGATAAAGGAAAAGAGGCTCCTCCGAAGCGCAAATTACTCCGCCCCTAAGCGAAAGCCTAAGCCACAGGTCCATATCCTCTACCGCCAGCAGTTCCGGCCGCTCACTGAAACCTCCCGCGTCGTTCACCGCCTCCCGCCTTGCAAGAACCCCGGAACAGGCCACAAAAGGGGTCAAATACAATTGTCTGAACACGGTCCCGCTAAAATATCTCCCATTCCGTGGCAATACCGTATTGCCTTCTCCGGATTCCTCCAGGAGGCGGAAACGGGAATAAGAAAGAACGGCTTCCGGGGCATTTTCCATAGAGGCTACCTGGGCCTCAAGCTTGGCGGGAAGCCAAACGTCGTCAGAGTCTATAAAAGCGACGAATTTACCGGAGGAGTTCCTGAGCCCATGGTTGCGGGAGGCCGCGATTATCCCGTGATTATGGAACTTCAAAATACGCAAGCGCGCATCAGAAAAATCCCCCAAAACAGCATCCGTCCCGTCCCCGGAATGATTGTCCACAATGATCAGTTCAAAGTCCCGGAAAGTCTGGGACAATACGGACCTGACGGCGTCACCAATGAACCTGGCATGGTTGTAGGACGGCATCACAACCGAGACAATCGGCTTTTTTGTGACGTTCATTTACGGAAAACCTCACAGAGGCGCAATGTGCGCTCTATCTCGGCGTCCACACCGCCCGCGGGAGCGAATCCGGCCGCCTTCAGTTTATCAATGACGTAGTTAACCGGGCGTATCGAGGCTCCCGGAGCCGCCGGCCCGACCTTTATGGGCCCCGGCTTGCGATCATAGAGCCTTTCGTAGACCGCCTCCACACGGCGCGCGGCCTCTAAAATAGAGATAGAGCCGCCCCCGCCCAGGTTATATAGTCCGTCGCCCCAGTCATCCCTGTCGAACAGGAAGTGCTCCACCGCGGCTGTAGCGTCGGAAAGCGTTATGAAATCCCGATGCTGTTCCCCCGAGGACTTGAGCGTCACAAAACCATGTACCTGCAGCTGGCGGCACAGGTCGTTGAAGACCAGAGTCCAGGCGTTCACGCCGTGGTCCATCGGGCAGCCGAAGCTGTTTGACATGCGAAACACCAGAGTCTTCATCCCCCTGTACGCGCGGAAGTAGGCGCAATAATCTTCGGCGGCGCGGTGAGTAAAGCCGTAAGGATGCGCCGGCCGGGCCGGGGTCTGCTCGGTTATCCTCTCTCCCGCGCCGGGGCCGTAGACGTGGAAGGTGGAGAAATACACCGCGCGCGTCACTCCGGCCGCTGAGGCCGCCGCCAGCACGTTGTAAGTCCCCCCGGCGTTCACGGCGACGGCGCGTTCCGGGTCGGCGGCGCACTGGGCGTCGTTGAGCGCCGCCAGATGCACCACGGCGTCGAATTTATCCGCGGCGAAGACCGCGGCCAGCGAGCTCTTGTCGGTCACATCGGCGGGCAGAAAGGCGAAGCCCTTCGCCCACTCCGGCAGCCCGGCCGCGGGCGCCAAGTCGGTCAACGTCACGGCCGCGCCGGCGCGGCGCGCCAACCGGTCGGCCAGCCTCCCGCCCACGTACCCGAGCCCGCCGGTGACCAGTATCTTCATTTGTGCTTCAGCGCCCAGTCGTACGGGATGCGCTTGTCAAAGGGGTCCATCCGCTCTATCTCTCCGGCCGAATGCGGAACCGTAGAGCAGTTGGCGACGATGCCCGTCTCCGTGCCCATGCCCTTGAACCCGTTCCAGACCAGCGGCGGGATCTTTACCAGCGCGTAGTTCTCGCTGCCAAGGAAGATCTCCTGCAGCTCGCCCTTCGTCTTCGAGCCGGGGCGGTCGTCGTAGAGCACCAGCTTTATCATGCCGTGCACGACGGCGTAGTTCAGCGTCATCTCCTTGTGGATATGCCAGCCCTTGATGGCGCCGGGATACACCGTGGAGAAGTAGATCTCGCCGAACTTCTCGAAGTCCGGGGAATCGCAGCGCAGCATGTGCATTATCGTGCCGCGCTCGTCGGGGATCTTTTTCAAGGGTACGATCTTCACTCCGTCTATCATATTTCCTCCGTTACGCCCCCAGCAGCCCGCGGTAAAGGTCCGCGTAGCGGGCAGTGGCCTTGCCGCAGGCAAATTCAGAATCGAAACGCGCCTTGCCAGCCGCGCCCATCGCCGCCCTCTTCGCCGGGTCGGCGGCCAGCGACGCTATCGCGGCTGCCAGCGCCGGCGCGTCGCCTGGCGGCACCAGCAGGCCTGTGGCCCCGTCCTCCACCTGCTCCGGCACTCCGGCTACCCGCGTGCCTATGACAGGTTTCCCGAGGCTCATCGCCTCCAACACCACGTTCGGGAAATCCTCCATCCCGGTGGACGACAGCGCAAAGACGTCGAAAGCGTTCATCAGGTCGAATATCCCGTCCCAGCGGCCGGCGAATTTTACCGCGCCGCCGAGCCCGAGCTCCCCCGCCAGCGCTTCCAGCGCCGCGCGCTCGGGCCCCGTTCCCTCCACCACCAGGTACAGCGGGACGGCGCAGGTCTTCCGGGCCAGGGCCAGGGCCTCCAGCAGGAAGCGGTGGCCTTTGCGCGGGTCCAGCAGGGCCACGTTGCCAACCAGCACCGCTCCCGGAGGCACGCCCAGCTTTTCGCGCACCGCGGCCGGCGCTTCTTTCAGCGGCCGGGCCGGTATGCCGTTGGGCAGCGCGCGGGTCTTCTCCGGCGAGAGGGCCAGCGTCTCCCGCAGTATCCCCCCGGCGTAGGCTGAGCCGGTCACGAAGACGGACACCCGCCGGGCCACCGCCCGGTCTAGCGGCCGTTCCAACCTCCTCGACAGCCTGTCGTACGGGACGGCCAGATTGTTCACCACGAATACCACTGCCTTCGCCCCGGCCCAGCGCGCGGCGAATACCGCCGGGAGGCAGGAGTAAGCCCCCGGATACCCCCCGTCGTTGATATGCACCACTTCGGGTCTGAAAGCACGGAATTTAAAGAACAGCACCGGCAGCGCCAGCAGCGCGAAGAAATATTTAAGCAGGGTCACCAACCCGAGCGGCCGCAGCAGGCCCTGCAGCGGCAGGTCCTCCGCCGAAAAAACCAGGGCGGGCGCGCGCGGCACTGCGCCGTCCAGCCTTCGCCCGGCCTCTTCCTCGTATCTGCGGCCAGCCCGGTAGACGAGCAGCGTCTCGTAAGTCTCGCGCACTGGCCCGCCGTTCAATAGGACGGCCAGCATGTTCTCGCAGCCGGCAAAGAAAGAACAGTCCGTGTAAAAGAGCAGCCTGGGGCGCTGGTTCTCCGGCATCAGGCTCCCAGCGTCCGGCGCAGGCCCTCTTCCAGGCCCACGCGCGGCCTCCAGCCCAGCAGGCGGCGCGCCAAGCCAATATCGGCGTGGTAGGCCATAATCTCCGTCTGGCGGTAAGGTCTGGCACCGATCTTAAGCAGTTGCGGGCAGCCTAGGAGGCGCGCTGCCGCGAGGGCCGCCCGCCGGATCGTGCAGGGCCGCCCTGAGCCGATATTGACAATGCGGCCGGCAGCCTTAGGCGAAAGTCCGGCCCTCAGGAAAGCAGCCACCA
>CAYPTM010000017.1:0-17908 GCA_964413345.1 uncultured Elusimicrobiales bacterium | reverse complement strand
GCAAAGATGCTGGCGGCCGCCGTCAACATATCTCCGGCGGAAGCAAGGGCTTTGGCTGATGCGGCCATCAAAGAGTATCTTTCCAAAGAGGATATGACCCTAATCAGGAAAAAACAGGAAATAGAAAGAAAAATCCATGAATTTCCCTTTGACTCCGGCTGGACCTATCAAATAGACGCCGGGCAATTCCTGTACGCCTATTTTGATTACAGAACCGGCAAAATGTATTACGGCGACACGCTGGAAAATGCCTATCTTTCCGGCTTGGCTAAAATCGAATCAGTAGACCGGCGTCTTCTGATGACAAATATCGCGATTCCAATAATCGCGGATATTTATCATGGCCAGATACGCTTTAAGGACACAGGTCATAACCTGGATGATGCCAGGGTTTCCTGCGCCGGCAAACACGGAGAAATCTGCGACACGCTGGAAATAAGCATAAAGGGACTTGATGTAAAAATCATAAACGCAAGCGTCAAAACCGACCATCCCGGAAAAATTACTTTCGTCAAACTGCTGAAATGAAAAGCCATTAGTAAAAGCAGCTGGACGGACTACAGGGCAACGCACAAGCGTTGCTCTTTTCTTTCAAGAGAACCAGTGCGGCTCTGCGGGGATGTTTCGAAAGTTATCAAAATGTAGTAGAGTATTTATATATGGACACGCAACAGATGACACGGGTGTTCAAAGCGCTTTCAAACCCGAACCGGCTACAGCTTTACCTGCAGATAGCAAAGGCTCACGAGGCCAGCTTCAACGGCAGTTGCGACTGCATGCTTTCGGACATTATCGGACGCCTTAAAATAGGCGCGCCCACCATATCGCACCACATAAAGGAACTGTCCGCAGCCGGGCTGATAACCACGGAACGCAACGGCAAATTCCTGGTCTGCCGCGTTAACAAAAAGCTGGCCGAGGAAGCGGCCAAAGTGCTGGCTTTGCAAAACACTGAAAAGTAGAACGATTTTTTTTGGGATATCAGTTCGAAAATTGTAAAACTATAAAAGCATGGAGGAAGCATGAAGACTCTTTACTTCTCTGCGACGGGAAACAGCCTCTGCGTGGCAAAGCGCATAGGGGGAGAACTGCTGTCCATACCCCGCCTTCTGGCGGAGGGGCGGTTCAACATACAGGACGACGCAATCGGCATAGTATGCCCGTGTTACGGCTGGGGCCTGCCGCGCATAGTGGAGGAGTATCTCGCCAAATCGCAGTTGAAAGCGGACTACTGCTTCGGGGTCATGACCTACGGCAACATCTGCGGGGGCGGACTGCGCCGCTTGGAAGACGCCGGACGCAAGGCAGGGATACGGTTTTCATACACGGCGGAAATACTGATGGTGGACAATTATCTGCCCATGTTCGACATAGACGCTGAAATGGCCAAAATCGGTTCAAAAAATATCGAAACACAGCTCTCGGCAATATGCGCCGACATAGCGGCCCGCAAAAACCGCATACTGGACAAGGGCGCGGTCAAAAATGCTCTGTTCGACCTGATGGGAAAAGGCATACGCGGCGCAATGGCAAAATTTTGGCTGGATAACGCGGACCGGAAGTTTTACGTAGACGCCAACTGCAATGAATGCGGCGTCTGCGCAAAGGTCTGCCCCCGCCGCAATATAGAGCTGAACCCCAAACCGGAATTCCGGCACCACTGCGAAGGCTGTTATGCCTGTATAAACAACTGCCCGCAGAAGGCACTTCACCTTAAAGGGGAAAAGAGCGGCGCGCGTTTCAGAAACAGCGGCGTGGAACTGGCGGAGATAATACAGGCAAACGACCGGACCGCGGCTAAGCCCTGACACTCTGTAAATACTCAAGCAGGTCCGCAAGAAAGGCAAGATAGTGGCGGCTGAATGCCACGCCACCGGCGCACTCGCGTTCGCGGGACTGATAAAAGGAATAGAGGTCACCGGATTTCCCAAGGCATGGGAAGACAGGGCCATCGCCCCGCTGCTCCCGTACGTTCTAGAGGACGAGCTGAGCAAGGCTTCAGGCGGGAAATACAGGAGCGGACCCGCGGAGGGACAGTCTCACAAACCGCTTGTAATAGTGTCAGGAGGAATAATAACGAGCCGTGACCCCATGTCCTCGGAAGCAATTGGCAAGGCGCTGCTTTCAGCCCTAATGCCGTCAAAGAAAAAGTAAAGCTCTTGCAGATAAACTGGAAAACCCCGCAATCGCGGGGTTTTTTATTTTACGGTAATACCGGCTGGCTGCCGGGGAAAACTCTACCAGACGCAGGTGGCAGCCGCCCCGGGAGCAAGGGTAACGTCAAAATCCCCCCCTCCGCCGTAAACGCTGAAAGTCCTCTTGCCCGCGCCCGTGTTTAGCACTATAAGCGCGGTCTTGCCGTCCGGCGTTTTGAAGGCCGCGTTTGGCAGGCCTTCAGGCACAGAGGACTCCACCCGCACGGAACCGGGCCGCACGAATTTTGAAGCCTGCGCGATTATGTAATAGGCGGGATTGCGCTTTACGGAGGAACCAATGCTGATCGCGCCAAGACAGGCGTCGCAGCCGCCGGGCGTATGCGGACCGTATGCCGGGTCGGAAGCCAGATTCCACTCCAGCGCGACGCGGCTCCAGTTGCGCATTGAGCCGATAACGACATTTTCCAGATGCCACCTGAAATCGCCGGCCATGTCCCCCGGCGCGCCCACCCACTGTTCGGTAAAGTAGACGTTCTTGTCGGGATACGCGTCATGCACTTTGGATAGCGCGGAAATATCGCCGTCGTAAAGGTGGAACGCTGAACCGTCAACGAAGGGCCGCGCCTCAGGGTCGTCCAGAATCGAGAGAGGATACCCCGGCTCGTCGCAATTATGATCGTAAAGCACTATTTTCGTCTTGATACCGGCTTTGGCGAAAGCGGGGCCGAGATGCGCTTTTACAAACAGGGCCTGCTTGGCCGGCGGCATTATCATGCTGGGATTGTTGTCCGGATTGAGCGGCTCGTTCTGTATGGTAAGGGCATGGATATCTATGCCCTCAGCCTTCATGCCCTGCACATATTTGACCAGATATTGCGCGTAGACAGGATACCACGCCGGCTTGAGGCTGCTGCCCACGGTGGTACGAATGACCTTCATCCACGCCGGGGCCGACCAGGGGGAGGCCAGAATCTTCACTTCCGGATTGATTGCCAAAATACGCCTGAGCACGGGGACAAGCGCTTCCCTGTCCGGAGCGAGGCTGAACGAGGCCAGTTCCGGGTCGGTGCGGCCGGGAGGCATATCGTCGTAAGAAAACACAGCCGGGTCCAGGTCCGACGCACCTACGCTTACGCGAAGAAAGCTTGTCCCGATCCCTTCCGCCGGGGAGAACAGTTCGCGCAGAAGCGCGTCGCCCTCAGCCGCGGGCATGGCGTTGATAAGGCGCGCGCTGCCGCCGGTAAGCGTGAAGCCGAAGCCGTCAATGCTCTGGTAGGTTTTGCCGGAGTTAACTCTTATGACGGCTGGAGAGGAACCGGACGAAGCATTGCGCGGGGCATCAGCCTGTTTTGAAAGGAAAACCCCGGCGGCCGGGTCGGTAAGCCAAATCTGAGGGCGCACGGCGGCAACGGATTCCCCCCTCACCCCAGCACCGGAACAGGCGGCCGACAAAGCCAGCGCCGCCAGCAGCGGCATCATGAATAGTTTATGTTGAAAATGCATGCATTCTCCTTACAGCGCAAACTGTTTCTTCGTGAATTATATTCCTTAAGCTGACCGCCCCGCAATTCAAATATTGCCCGCCGACGTTTTTGCCTCGCGCCCGGCGATATTCAACCGCCCCGGCAAGTACTATAATCTACTAGCCCGAAGGCCGGCATGTCCGTTCCAAGGAGAGCAGGGTGAAATTTGCGAAATTACTGCCGTTATTACTGCTGGTACAACTGCTTTGCCCGGCCTCTGCACGCGGAGCGGAGACTGTCGCAACCGCCGCAGGACCGGTGAGCGGCCGAACCGAAAACGGAATCCGAATCTTTCTTGGCATACCTTATGCCGCGCCCCCGGTGGGCAGCTTGCGCTGGCAGCCCCCGCTGGAGCCAACCATCTGGAAAGATGTCCGCATTTCCACTTCATTCGGCCATGCCTGCCCCCAACCCGTGCGGCAGGAAGGCGGGGATTATTCCGAAGACTGCCTTTACCTTAACGTATGGACGCCCCAGATTAAAAGCGGAGAGAAGCTGCCGGTCATGGTCTGGATACACGGCGGCGGTTTCAATTTCGGTTCCTCCGCCATGCCGGAATATGACGGCAAAAACATGGCAGGCAAAGGCGTTGTGGTAGTTTCCCTCAATTACCGCCTGGGCCCGCTTGGCTTTCTGGCCCATCCCGACCTGTCAAAAGAATCCAGAACCGGAACTTCCGGCAATTACGGACTGCTGGACCAGATAGCGGCGCTCAAATGGGTGCGCGAAAACATAAGTTCCTTCGGAGGAGACAGGGAGAAGGTGACAATATTCGGGCAATCGGCGGGCTCCCGCTCGGTCAGCCTGCTTATGATAAGCCCGCTTTCGAAAGGGTTGTTCCACCGCGCCATAGCCCAAAGCGGAGGACCGATAATCGGCTCCGAATATCTCAGCCCCAACTTTAACGGCGACCAGGATAACGCCCTGCGAATGGGCGGCTTGCTGGCCGAACGGCTTGGCTGCGATGGGAAGACAGATATACCGGCCTGCATGCGCGCCAAAACGGCTGATGCCGTTATAAAGGCGGCGGCGTGCAGAACCGACATATT
Source organism: uncultured Elusimicrobiales bacterium (assembly GCA_964413345.1). Taxonomy (GTDB): domain Bacteria; phylum Elusimicrobiota; class Elusimicrobia; order Elusimicrobiales; family Elusimicrobiaceae; genus CAYPTM01. Next base: position 13,180 of record CAYPTM010000017.1, on the reverse strand, counting down.
CGACGATGGCGGAATATTCTTCGCGCCGGTTCTGGACGGCGAGGTGCTTCCGCGTAATCCGCGCGCGGCATTTCTGGCTGGCAAACAGCATGGCGTGCCGCTTATAAGCGGAAGCACCCTTAACGAAGGCGCAGTCTATCTGTCCGCATATAAAAACCTGCCGGAAGCGAAATACGAAGCGTTCCTGAAAACTCATTTCGGAAAAGATTATAAGCAGGCACTTGAGTTATTCCCCACAGACAAAAGCGGCACAACCGCCGCGCTGGACAGGCTGATTACAGTGGCGGCGAACGCACATCCGGCCAGATTCATAGCCGGGGCAAATGAAAAATCAAAAGCCTATCTGTTTCAGTTCACCCGGCGGCCCGGAACCGCAAAGGGAAGACAGCTCGGCGTCTTCCACGGGGCGGACCTGGCCTACGTTTTCGGCAACATGAAGGCGGAGGAAGGTTATGTCCGTGACGATTTCAGCCTGTCGGAAGCGATGATGGCCTACTGGGTCAATTTCGCAAGGACGGGCGACCCGAACGGCAAGGGCCTGCCTGTCCGGCCGACGTATGACGCAGCTTCAGACGAGAACATTGAATTCGGCGATACAATAGGCGTCCGGAAGGGCCTCTTTGCGAAGGAATGTGAATTTATGGAGAAGCATTCCCGCTACGCCGGGGAACAAGTTTCCCATAGATAACAGCACCGGTATTCTTATTCAGGAATGGAGCACGCGATGACGGAACAGAAGCAACGGGTTTACTCGCTGGACCTTGCCAGAGGGCTGGCGGTGGTGTTCATGATTTTCATACACACGCTGGACACCTATTCCACCTTCCAGGTCAAGCACAGCCTGGGGGGATGGTTCATAGGTTTCTTCGGCGGGCCGCCCGGCGCGCCGGTTTTCATGGCCCTGATGGGCGCATCAAGCTATTATTCCCGGCACACGGACCTTTCATCCGGCGTCCGCCGTGGAGTAAAGATTATATTGCTCGGCTACCTGCTCAACCTGCTGCGCAATACCCTGCCGGCTCTGTGGGCGGCGCATTTTGCCCCCTCCTCAGTTCCCGCGGCGATATTCAACTACATGGAACTATTTCTGGAACTGGACATACTGCAGTTCGCCGGGCTTTCACTTATAGCCATGGCCTTACTGCGCAAGTATCAGGTCAACCGCTACGCACTTCTGGCCATGGCGGCTGCTGTAGCGCTGGCCGCCCCCGCACTTTGGGGAATCGGCAGCGAGATACCTTTTCTTGGACGCGCGCTCGACTTCCTGTGGGGCAACCGTCCTTCTACAGAGGACTGCCTTGGCAATCTAGTTTCCTTCCCCTTTTTCCCGTGGTTCTCCTATGTCCTGCTTGGAATGTTCATAGGCGACACGCTGACGCGCTCCAGGGACATAAACGCCACCTTCCGCAGATTCGGTTTGGCGGGGCTGCTTGTCATAGTCATCATGCTGCCGTTGCTGCTGCCCAGATTCCTGTATCATCTGGGGGATTATTATCATAGCCGGCCCGCCATAATACTGCTCCACTCCGGCTTTGTGCTGTTCTGGCTCTGCCTGTGCCAGACTGCCGTCAGCAAAATACCGATGAACGCCGTGTTCCGCCTGCTGTTCGGCTGGAGCATGGACGTCAACAGGATCTACATGATACAGTGGGTGCTGGTGATGTGGGGAGCGACGCTCTTCGGCGCGTTCGACAGGGCGGGCTGGGCCCAGACACTGGCCTGGATTGGCGCGATAGGCGCGGGCACGCATTTAATCAACATGCTGTGGGTAAAACTTCTGCCCCCTAAAAAGGCATGAGCCGATGGGCAGGTATTATTGGGCAGGAATGTACTCTTTCCCTGCGAAAATAACCCTGAAAGAAAACCGCACAAGCGGCCGCCAGCACACTTCTCTAGGGCAGTTCCTCTGGGCCGCGGGTCGCGCGGAGAAGGTCCAGCACAAGCAATACCTTGGGAGGAAGCTCAACCCCCTTCAGCGTAACAAGCGATATGGTATTGAGCAACGGGCGCGTTTTCGGCCCGAGGATAAGACGGAAATCCTCGGATGCCTTTCCAGTCGGAAGGCAATGCGCGGGGAAAATACTTATACCCGCGCCGCTGGCGACCATGGTCATCGCGCCGGCTATGCTCTCAATCTGTCCGCCAATCTTAACCTGCCCGAAAGGAATACCCCCGCCACCGAAATGATGCCGCGCCCACAATTCGAAAAACACGCTCATGCCGGGATAATCCACGAATTTCGCCGAACGGAGGAAGGGCAGCGACGCCCTTTCGGATGCCAACCCTCGTCCGGATACAAGAACATATTCCTCACGGCAGAAATACTCGAAATTGAAAGCGGGCCCCCCCTCCCTCCGGCTTACGAAGCCGAAGTCTATTTCCCTGTCCATAAGCTTTCCGAGGACGGTGTCATTGGCGCAAAGACTTACTGACAAATCCACGTTGGCCAGTTCTTTCCTGTTAGCCATAAGCCGGGGGAAATGCGGCGAAAACAGACAGCTGTGCGGCATGGCGTACCTGACACGGCCGCATATCTGGTCGGTCTGTATCTTCCTGAGAAGTTCGGCGGTGTTCTCACTGTGGGAACGGCAGAAATTAAGCAGCAGGCGTCCTGCGGGGGTAAGGCAAACCCTGCGGTTTATCCTAGCAAACAGCTGAGTTCCAAGCTGGCGCTCCAGCCGCGCCACATGCTGGCTTATGCCGGACTGCGTCATATGCGCATCCCGGGCGGCCGCCGTGAAGCTCAGCCGCTGCGCCGCGGCGACAAAAGCCTTGAAGGATTTGGAATCCAACAACCCGCCGTCTTCCATATCGCCAATCATAAAATCCTCATTGCCCGGGAGCCGCGTGACATTTATATGCGTAAAACGCCCTCACATTTAAAGGCAGCTGCGCCATGAGGCCGCAAGAAAGCGATATTCCGCGTCGCGACAGGCTGACCGCCGCCATGTCAGCCTCTTCCTTTCCAGAAACAAGCAGAATCATATCCCGCTCATGCAGAACGCCGACTTGCTTCACGCCCGCGCCCGTAATGGGGGCATTGGTATCCGGGAGCAATGTATTGAAAACACTCCCGGGCCAGATGTGGGAAACTCCCGCCCAGTCGTTAAAGAAATCGCGGCCGCCGGCGCTGTTATACCACAGATACGCGGATTTATCCGGGTCGGCCTGCCTGGCTAATTTCGACCAGCCGAGCGCATAATCAAAAGCCTGTTTGCGCGAAGGCATGTACGGAGAGACGCCAAGTTTTTCATAGAGCATGAATGAATTCGCCGGGGAAAAATTAGCTATGACGAAAAAACATGCGCAGAGATGCGCCAGCGGCAGCTGCCGCCGCAGACCGAAAGCAGCCGCGCACACGCAGGCCCATGCGGCAAGCGCCGGGATGCAAAGATATCCCCTGAAATAGTCGTTTGGTTCGCAGAGTTTCGTGTCCGCGATGAAAGTAAGCGCGGAAAGAACGAACAAACAGGCCAGTAAAACCCGGAAATTGAGCTTTGTCAGTTTCTCGCAGAAAGGAGACACATTGACCGCCAGCGTCAGAAAAACCACCGGCATAAAAAAACCGAAATACGAGGAATTCGTCATCGTTTCCTGCATTTTGAAATACTGGAGATACCATGCCGTGAACAAGCCCGCCGCGTTCATAAAATTGAAAATCAGCGCATTCGCGCGGAGTTCTTTCCTGTTCATCACAAACGCGGCGCAGCCCCAAACGAGCATATATATGGACAGGGCCGCCCAGTGCAGATCCTTTAGCGGAAAAAACGGATTGCCCTTTATCATGTCCAGAAAACCCGCGGCCTTTCGTATTGAATTACCGAAAAAGAAGACCCTGCCAGTGTAAAACCAGTAAATGCCGGAGAGCAAAACGGCCATGCTGACGGCCCCGCCCGCAAAAGCCGATATCGTTTTCCAGGAAGGCAAACGGCGCCGGTGAATCATTTTGCCCCCATAGAAAATACCCAGCAGAGGCAAATACGCCGCTGCGAGCAGCGAGGTGAACACGGATAACGAGGAAAATATCCCGGCGCAATACATCCAGAGGATGTTCCCATCCTCCTCTTCCATGGATTTGGAAAGGCAGTAAAGCGCACCCGAAAAATACAGCACCACCCTGCCGTCCATATAGTCAGTCCCGGCCGCCATCAGGAAATATCTGTAAAACAGAAAGCATACGGTGGCGAAGCAGGCGCCCTTCAATCCGGCTTCCCGTTTTGCAGTGAGAAACAGGAATAACGCTGCGCCGAAGTATGTAATGAGCTTGAAAGATGCGTTGGCCAGATGCGGAGGCAACAACTGGTACAGGACAGCCGCCGGAAGGATATGGGGAAGGAGGTCTCCGGCGGCATGGGATGGATGCGTCCGCCAAAAAGCTACCGGGTCAAGGAAGTGGCCGAGATAAACCCATCCATCGACAAAACCGATAGGACTGTAAATCCAAGACGGATTTATAACCGTTACCGCCGCCATTGCCGAGAGTATCAGTAAAATTCCTTTCAGTATATCGTTATTTTTCATTTCGGTTGAGCGCCGCCATACGCGCCCGAAAAATGAGGAGTGAAAACATGCGCCGGGTCTTTAATCATATTAGCTAATGATATTATAAAAACAATTAATTTTACTAATGATATTCCTTTTCTTATCCTGCTTACAAAAGGGGGTACGGGATGAAAACTATGACAGCCGCCGTCCTGCTCCTGTTTACGCCGTCCTTCGCGCTGGCGCAGTATTCGCGCACGGCCGACCAGAGGCAGACGCCGCCGGAGCTTTGGAACGAACTGGAAAAGCAGAAACTGGACATAGGCTTCAGCGCCAACAGGGTAACCGGCAACGTGGACAGCACGTTCGTGGGAGGCTCGCTTCGCTACGGCCTCCGTATCAACGCCAGAAACACCATCCTCGCGGAAGGCAGCACCGCGTACAACACCTACGGCGGAGCGATCACGCTGGACAAAAGGAACATTTCCCTGCTGTATACCTATTCACTCACGCCGTGGCTTAACGCTTACGGCTGGACGGCGCACGCGCAGAACCTGTTTCTAAGCCTCCAGTACAGAACAACCAACGGGGCGGGTTTCTGCGCGCACGGGCCGGTTCTAGACGGCGTCCTCAATCCGGTCGCCTTCAGTCTGGGCGTCGCGCCGGAATACGCCCGCTACTATGACGGGGAACAGAGCAGAAAATTCCGGGCGAACGCCCGCCTGGTCTTCAGGATTCCGGTAAGCGACACGCTGACGATAGGCGAGGATTTGGTTTATTTCGTAAAGTTCGACGAATTCTCGGATTTCCGCATATACAGCGAAGCTTACGCGGACCTTGTCATACTGCCGGGCAAACTCTCATACCGGGTGACAGTAACTGACGAATACGACAACAGGCCGTTCCCCGGCATCAAGGACAACGATTTCACCCTCTCGCAGGGGTTGGTGGTGCATCTAGGCAAATAGGAGGACGTATATGGGAAAGTATATGGCGCTGTGCATGTTATGCTTATGCTGCTCGTTAGGAAATGCCGCCGGGCAAAAGAAAACCGTGCTTATAGCAATAACGTCAGGCACGCAATTGAATGTGAAGGGAAGCACCGTGACACTTGGTTACTGGGGGGAGGAACTGACTGCTCCCCTTAAAGCTCTGGAAAGCGCGGGCATAGCTGTAGAGTTCGCTAGTCCCAAGGGCACAGCGCTGCTGGACCCTTCCAGCGTGGACCCGCGGTGGTCTTCAACAGAGACAGTCCATCTGGTGAAAGAAACGGATGCCCGTCTCAGGCAGGCAGGGATGCTCAAGCTGGCGGACGCACACGCGCAGGACTACGACGCCATCCTGGTGGTCGGCGGACACGGCGCCATGTTCGACCTGAACAGGAATCCTGACATGCTACGGCTTCTCCGCCGGGCATACGCTGAAGGGAAAATAGTGGCAGCGGAGTGCCACGGAACCGGAGCGCTGGCTTTCGCCGGACTGATAAAGAACGTGCCAGTGACCGGCTTCCCGGAAGCCTGGGAACCCGCGGAACTGAAAGGCAGCCTGCCCTACTCGCTGGAAGCCGAACTCGATAAGGTTTCAGGGGGAAAATACCGCAGCGGCCTGAAAGAAGGGGAAGCCCCCAAGCCGCTGGTCATCATGTCCGGGAGGATAATAACCAGCCGCGACCCGATGTCATCCCTGGCGATGGGAGAGGCGTTGGTCAAGGCCCTAGGCAAATAGCCTCCCGGCTAAGCTGAAACAAATATCCGCGAAGTCCCGCCCCGCGCCACGGGGCGGTTTTCAATTATCAAAGCCTGATGGGCTGGACACTACAACGGCTTATTGATACCATACAGGCACCCCCATCCGCCGGACACACCGGGCGGAGCGGCCCGCAGCAGGACCGGAGGCTAAGCCCACTTTCCTATGAACAGAATACTGATGGCCGTTTTGTTCACAGCAGCATTGCAAGCGTCCGCATTGGCCGCCAGCCACAAGGCACACCATCACAAAAAAACGAAAACGCGCTCGGCCAAACCCGTCGCGGCCCAGGCCGCGTCAAAAGGGAAGACAGGCGCGATAGTAACGCAGGGTCCGGTCGAACCGGCAAAAGCGAAAGCCGAGACGGCCTCGCCGGACACAGTCGCCCTGAAACCCGTGACCAGCAAATCCGGCTATCTGGCGCGGATGCTCATAAACGAGCCGGCCTTCCCCGGGGAGAAAGGCTGGGTCAGCGAGGAAGACTCCAAGGCGGCCATGCTGGCCATGCTTTGGGTCTGCCACTCCCGGCTGAATCACGTGCCATACGGTTACACCCAGCGGCAGGTGGCCGCAACCAAGACAACCGATATCATCGACATACTGACCGCCGGCGGGGAAAAGGGACAGGTGGACGGATTCTACAGGGATAAAAACGGCGATTTCAAAATATTGCCTAGGGTGCTTCACCGGGTGGACGACATAGTAAAGCTTGCCAACACCGGCGAGCCGGGCCGCTTTTCCCGCCTTGTGCAGCACGCGCAGGGACTGGCCGACGCTTATATAAAGAGCGGCATACAGGGAGCCGACCGCTACGCGGAACTGAGAATGGTAAACGGCGTCCGCGTGACCGGGCGGGCCTATTCCTGGATGACGGATGAGGATTACTACCACCCCGGCGGCAATTTTGTGCGGATACCCAACGACAAGGAAGGCTCCCTGGGAGCCAACAGATTCTTCACTTTAAAGGAGCTAAGGAAAAAATGAAAAGAATAATTCTGGCCGGCCTTGCCACCATCCTGTGCGTAATGACCGTCCTGCCCGCCCAGGCGCAGCAGCCCCCGAAGGAAATAACGGAAATGCCCTTCCTCCACGACGTGGTATGGCATCTCTACCGGTGGTACCTGGACGAGAATGACGCCGACAAGCTGGCCGGTAAAAAGGACACCGTGTTCTGGGTGAAAGGCCTCAGCCCGAAACTGGACGCCGGGGACAACAGCCTCTTCGGAGAAATAATGATACCGGACCTGGACGTGGACGTTTCCGTCAAGAAGGCCGACTACTCCATACCGGAGCTGAACCTTACGGCAAAGAACGACCGCTTCAAGATAATCAACGTCGCGCGCCCCTGCCCCAAGCACAAGCCGCAGGGCTACAAGGCAGTGAAGCTCAACTACAAAGAAATGCGCGACTACGCCTCCGGAAAGCGCGCCATATCACGTTTCCCCTCCGAGGAAATACTCCGGCGCTTCCAGTCTTCCGCCGCGGACGCCATACGCAAATATCTGCTGGGCAGGGAAAAGGACGGCCTCTCCAACCCTTCCGGCACATGGAACGAAATGTTAGGGAAGGAACAGGCTCTGCATCTGGCCCCAGTCCTGGATATAGCCAATGAGACGTGGGGTTTCTGGGAAACCGGCAAAATGCTCATACGCTTCAGCTCCGACATAGACCTCGAGAACCCCGCCGTATGGGACCGAGGCAACGTGGCGGTCCGCCTTTACAATATAGCGGAACAGACAGTCATATCACTGGACGAAGTGCCCGGCAGCAACGCCTACATGACGCGCGACCAGGTGGGCCGCGCGCTGCTGAACTGCATGGTCCTGGGCAAAAAACTCCAGCTGGACCTTCCGGCGGCGGAAACGCGCGCGGCGGCCAGCGGGCAGGGCAAATAGACCTCTGGGCCGCGCAGCCTCTTCCGGGAACAGAACGGATAGGGGGACATGATATTGCAGGCATGACAGAAACAATCCGGACAAAGACTAAAGAGCGGGACCACTCCCGCTCTTTTTCTTTGCCCTCCGCAACGCCGTTTTTATACTAGAATTGTGCAATGGAACGCACGCTCTTCGCCTTTTCAGCATTACTGCTGGCCGCATGGGCGGCCAGATTACTATTCGTCATGCACTGTATCGCAAAGGCCAAATGCCTGCGCGGCGCTAATATTCAAGCCGGTTTTGCTTTCCCTAAACTTAGCGTAGTGATACCAGCAAGAAACGAGGCGGGGAACATGGAAGCCGCCCTGTCCTCCAGACTACGCAGCGCTTATCCCGATTTGGAATTCATACTGATAAACGACCGGTCCGCCGACGGAACGGGTGAAATAATGGATAGAGTCGCGGCAGGGGACAGCCGCGCAAAAACAATCCATGTAACAGACCTGCCCGAAGGCTGGCTGGGGAAAGTCAACGCGCTCAGGCTTGGCGCGGCGGCGGCAAGAGGGGAGTGGCTGCTGTTTTCAGACGCCGACGTGCACATCTCGGGCGACGCACTCGAAAAAGCGGTATACATGGCCGAAACCGAAAGGCTCGACCATCTCGCGGTGATGCCGGAACTGAACCCCTGCGGCTTCCTGACGGACTCCGCCCTTGCCACCCTGCAGGATTTTGCCCTGCGGTGGGTGACCTGGGATTCCGAAGCCTCCCGCCCCGGGGCGGCGGTGGGGATAGGCGCGTTCAACCTTGTGCGCCGCAGCGCATTCGAACGGACGCCCGGCTTTGAGTGGCTCAGACTGGAGGTCATAGACGACATGGGCCTAGCACTGATGATGAAGAGGCACGGATTCAGGGGCAGGGCGGTGCACGGACGGGACTGCGTGGATATAACTTTCGTAAACTCATTCCGCGAGCTGACGGCAAGCTGCGACAAGGGCATTTTTGCCGGAGCCAACTACAACTGCGGCATACTGGCCGCCGCCATTCTGGCGGGAGCACTGTTCGACATCGTGCCATTCGTACTGTTATTTGCAGGAGGAGCAGCCTCTCTCCTTGCCGCGCTCTCCTGTATGACTGCGCTCCTTAAAACCCTTATTGCGAGCAGGTGGAACCGCCGCCCCCTGCTCCCCGCGCTGTGCCTTCCTTTAGGTGGAGCGATTTGCGCATATCTGTCGCTCCATTCCATGTTCGCAGCCCTCAGGCACGGCGGGATACGGTGGCGGGACAGCTTTTATCCTCTGGCTAAACTCAAGGAGGGAAAGCGCTTCCGCTTCAGCAACCTATATTGAGATATGCGTCATTACCCTTATTACAGAATAAAATGGCAAAATAGTCTGAGACACTCAAAATGGAGAAACCCGACATGAAATCAAAACTATTTTTTACAAGCCTTGCGGCAATAGTGTTCGCGGGCTGCGCCACCACGGCAAAACCCATGCCGGAGCTGTCAAAGCTTGTGGAAAGGGAGAACGAAATCGGCATAGGCATAACGGGACCTTCCAAAAATGGCGGAGTGCTGCTTGTCGAATATGAGGACAAGTCTTTCGACGACTGGAGCCTGCTGGTGGTTAAGGACGACCGCCAGAAAGCGCTGCTCGAGGATGTCTTCATGTGGCAGAAGAGCGACGGAACGCGCGGGACCTTCCCCCCGGTGATGACAGTGGATGAATACGCCGCCAGGCTCAATCAGGGAGAAGCCCCCAAACCCGGCCCGGAACCCGGCTCATATCAGAGCATGGACGGAAGAATAGCCCAGCTCCGCGTGAAACTTGAGAAGTATCCGGCGGTGATGTACCGCTACAGCAAGGCCAAAAATTAGGCCGCAACCTTGTAAGATATCATCAGCCCCCCGCCCAAAGCGGGGGGACTTTTTTCGCCCGATGAAGGTCCGAAAATTAAATCTAACACTCTTCCGGCATCAATTGCTAAAATTACTGAAATGCACACGAGTTTTTTGCTGAAAGACCTCGCGGTAATCATGACAGTGGCGGCATTTGTCATGTATATATGCTATCGCCTGCGGCAGCCGGCCATAATCGGTTATCTGCTGGCAGGGCTGATAGTGGGGCCTTTCACGCCGCCTTTTTCGCTGGTGGAAGACATAGCCTCAATCCGTTCCATATCCGACCTGGGGCTCGTCTTCCTAATGTTTTCACTCGGCCTTGAATTCAACCTGCCGCGCCTGCGCAAGGCGGGGCTTCCCGCGGCGGTATCGGCACTCGTGGTGGTGGGAGGCATGACGCTGACGGGCTTTGCGGCCGGCAGGGCGCTCGGGTGGACAGTGCCAAGCAGCCTGCTCACCGGCGCGCTGATGTCCATAAGCGGCAGCACGATTATAGCCAAAGTATTTTTCGACCTGAGACTTACACAGGAACCCTTCGCCCGCGCGGTGTTCGGCCTGATGATATGCGACGACATAGCCGCGATGGTGATACTCTCCGTGATATCAGGACTGGGCGCGCATTCCGCCAGCCTGGCTTCCAGCACGGCGGTTACCTTCGTCAGGATAACATTCTTCATACTGCTCTTCCTGACGCTTGGACTGGTGCTGGTGCCGCGCATACTGGCAGCGGTGGCCCGGTTCAGGAACAGGGAGCTCACCGGTATTTCCGTCCTCGGCCTCTGCTTTGCGGGGGCATACCTGGCGGCCCACTTCAATTTCTCAATAGCGCTGGGCACTTTCCTAATGGGAGCCATAGTGGCGGCCACGCCGCAGATAGGAGAAGTGGAGGAATGGACCGCCCCCCTCAGGGACATGTTCAGCGCGCTGTTCTTCGTTTCGGCCGGCATGCTGGTGGACCCGCGCAGCGTGGCGGCCAACTGGCTGCCGGTTCTGGCGATAGGCTTTCTGGCCATAGCGGGGAGAAGCTTCTGGGGCATAGCCGCTTCCGCCCTCGCCGGATACGACCTCCGCATGTCCATACGCATAGGACTCAGCAGCGCGCAGATAGGCGAGTTCTCCTTCATTCTCGCGGCGGCGGGCGCGGCCAGTGGTCTTACCGAAAACTGGCTTTACGGAATTACGGTGGCCATAGCGATGGGAACAACCTTCACTTTCCCCTACCTGATGCGGAACATGGGACGCATAGAAGACGCAATTATAAGCCGAACGCCGCAAAAAGCGGTGAAATTTGCGGAACGATACCGGACGCTGGTCTGGAAACCCTCCGCCCATGCGCACGACACGGAGCGCCCGGCGATATTTTCAAAATACGCGCTGCGCCTCGTTATATACACCACGCTGCTGGCCGGACTGCTCTATGCGGGCAGCGCAGCGGCGGATTACGCCCCGGGCTCCAGGCTGCCGCTCGCCATATGGACGATAATCGCCCCGCTGTGCGCCCCGCTGACGCTGGCAATCGCGCGTTACTGCAGCCACATCATACTGCTGGCGGTGACGATTTCCCTCACCAAATTTTCCTTCACCCGCCATGTATCGCTGAACATCCGCCTGACCTACGACACCACGAACACACTCTTCTTCTCTCTGCTCGGGGCGGGCATACTCATATTCGCGTCACACTGGCTTCACGACGACAGCGAACTGGCCTTGTTCGCGGGAACAACGCTCGCCATCTGCCTATTGTTGCGAAGCCTTCTGCTTGCAGCAATGGAGTGGACGGAGAGGATACTGGACCAGATAATCGGCCTGGCCACAAGCGAACCCTTCCATCAGACATTGGCCGCTGGTCCCGGGCAGCCATTGGAAAACAGCGGCACCACCCGCTGGCTGGTGCCGGAGAGCAGCCCCTTTACCGGACGCTCCATAAAACAACTGGACATCCGCGCCCACACCGGCGCCAGCGTGATATCCATATACCGGGGAGGGACCAATATCCCCAATCCGGATCCGTCCGCCACTCTTCAGGCCGGGGATATAGTAATTCTTTTCGGAACGCCGGAGCAGTGCCAGGCGGCGGACGCATTTTTCACTTCCCCGGAATAACAGCATCCGCATAAAATCCTCAGGGCAGCGCGCCACTCCACGGGCGGGATATTTTGCTATCATTTCCTAAGCCTGCCGTCAGGCGGGCGGCAAAAGGGGGATACGTCATGAAAACTTCAGGCATCATTGCGCTTTCGCTTCTCATCTCGTGCGCGGCAACAACCCGCGCGGAAGAAGGCGGGCAGGTGTTGTTCATTTTGAGCGGCTCCGGTTCGATGGGGATGCACACCGACGGAACGCCTAAATTGGACCTCGCCAAAAAAACGGTGGCGGAACTGCTGGAAGGCTTCAAGCGGAAGCCATCGCTTAAACCCGGCCTGCGCCTGTACGGCCACGCCGAAAAATCCTGCGGCGACACGGAACTGGCCGTGCCTCCGGCTGAAAACACGCAGGAGCAGATTTCATACAAGGCCGGCAGCCTGTCGCCAAAGGGCTATTCCCCCCTCTCAAAAGCCATGCTGGCCGCGGAAGGCGACTTCGACAAAAACACCGCCGGCCCAAGGGAAATAGTGATAATTTCCGACGGGAAGGACAGTTGCGGTGATGACCCCTGCGCCGCGGCCAAAACATTGAAAGCCAACGGGATAGTCACTAAAGTGCACGCCATCGGTTTCGGCACAAGACCGGAAGACCTGAAGAAAATGGAATGTCTCTCAAAACCCTTTGCCGGCATCACGGTAAATTATGACAGCGCGGCCAGACTGCTGTTCCAGTATTATCAGATACCGGCCCCGGCGCAGCCCGCGCCCGCGGTAAAAGAGAATACCATCACAACCACCGTGGTCACTCAGACCGGGGCGGCTTCGTCCGTGACGGTGATAACGCAGACACGCTCGCAGGAAACATCCGCGCCTGTACCTCCGGCCCCAAAAACCCCGCTAAAGAAAGACGCCCGGATATCCATAACGGTCAAGGACTCGGCGGGCAACGTTGTGAAAACCGCACTTTCCGGCGCCGACGCCAATGGTGACACGGCATCCAGGGAACTGGAAGGCGACTACCGCCTTGAACTTGAACCCGGACGCTGGGACTTCACTATCACAGAAGCCGAGACCGGCGGGAAACAGACTTT
>CAYPTM010000016.1:0-18482 GCA_964413345.1 uncultured Elusimicrobiales bacterium | reverse complement strand
GGCCGCGAGGACGGTCTCTGCCTGCCCCCGGGTAGGCTTATCAAGGATAATTATCTCAACGGGAGCCGGGCTCAGGGAAGCCATACGCCCCCTTATGAAAGAGGAAACCCCGCATTGTTCCTCATGCTCACGCAAAGCTATGAACACAACACGGGAAGCCAGGGAAAGCGGCAAGGAACGCAGGGAGTGCTCGAACAGCGTCAAGCCTCCGGCTTCAACCATGAACTTGGGAACACGGACGCCGGCCTGGCTGAAACGCCTGCCAAGCCCCGCCATTGGAATTATGAAATTAATCTTCCGTTCAGTGGCAGCCATATGCTAACACTTTAACGCCCGTTACCCCGCTTGTCAACATCGTCCAGGGAAAACTTCGCCGGATAGAATCCGAGAGTAAGCGGTATCGGGCTGGTTTCCTCGGTATCGAAAGCCTCGGGACTCGAATCGTTCCAAATCGTGTAAAACCGGTGATTGAAGCGTTGCTGCAGCCAGGGAGAGTCATAATTCACAAAAACATCGGAAGGAATGTTTGGATCATAGACAAGTTCCTTCCTGGCGCGCTTGAATATGTCTTTTCGCACGCTTTGGTAAAACAACAGGCATTTTCCGCTTGGAATCACATTCGAATACGCGTACGGGAAATACCGCATCAAAAGATATGCCCGGCCCTTATCGGTTGATGTGGCATAGCAATTCGCCGGCCAATTCTTTCTGGCAGTAGCAAGAAACTGCCATTCTATGTCATTGGTGCGCAGTGAACTGTTAAAAGACAAAGCCGTTTTCAGGTTGCCGCCAGAATAAACCAAAAGAAGAATCACAACCAGCGGAACAGCCAGCCTGTCACCCAGTCCGCGCAAATCAGAGATATAGCCAACCAACACCCCCGCCAGAAGGGAAAACGGGAGGAAGAAGTAAAGATCATGCCGAATGAAATGCAATGGATACTTGTCCAGCGGCATAAAAATAGCTGCGAAAAAAATCGCCCAAGCTGAAAGCCACAGGGGAATAACAAAACGCCGGTCCCGCTTCCAGGCCAGCCAGCTCCCAAGCAAAACTGCCGCGATGACGACAGCCAACCATGCTTTAGCCCAGGAATAATCCTGAATTCCGGTAAAAACCGAGAAGTTGTTCAGCCCCAGGTGATATGCGACGTTTCCATATACGTCCCGCAACTCAACCCGGCCATTGTCCGGGGCGGTATGCCTCAGCGTCAGCACCCATGCCGCGCAGCAAATAACCCACAAAACCAACGCCGCCCCTACACGCTTCCAGTCCTTCCTCCATTCGACGCGGACAAGCGCCGGGAGCAAAGGGAGCAGCAGTACAGGAAAAAATTCAAAGCGCCCGGCCAGCACAAGCAGCATGGCGGAAAAATACCAGGCAAAATCCGACAAAGTCGTTTTACCGGCGGCTAGCCTGGCCCCGGCGAGCACCGAGCAAAGCACAAAAAACATATTCCAGTTGGTGCTGGAAAAAGCGTACGAGTTAAGCAGGGAAAGGAAATTCAGGCTCAGCAGGCCGGCTCCGGCCAACACCCCGGCAAAACCGGCGCCCATCTCGAAAAGTGCCGCCCCGGCCAGCAGGGCGCAAACCGGCCATAAAAGTTTATTGGTGACCACCACCCCCTCAAGCGTGGTTCCACCCAGCAAATCGGCCAGGCCGAACCCGATTACGGGAGAAACTTCCTTCGCTTTTAATATTACAGGCCAGTGCGAAATCTTCAAAGCGGAAAAAGAAAGCATCCCGAAGCAATGCTCGTTATCGTACCCCCCTCTTAAAGGAACAGAGGACGAAAAGTGGAACAGGGCCGCGAAAAGCAGGGCAAAAACCGCGATGGCGGCCCCGCCTTTCCAGCCGCGCAGTAACTTTCCATTAGCGGCATTGAAAAAATAATTCAATACAAAGCAGCCGTTGAGAATGAACGCAGCAATGAGAAAAAACATCAGCACAAAAGCATTCATAACGCTCCGGGAGCGTGGAATTGTCGGGTTGGCATTAATGAGATTATAGCTAACTGCCGGAGTGGAGGCGAACCGCAGGCATCCTCCGCAATGGCTTTGGCGTATTGGAAAATGATAAAGTTAAGGCATATGAAACTATCAAGAGCGGTTTTACCTTTAGTCATACTATCCCTTGCGGCAGCCTGCAGGCAGGAGCCGAAAGTCGCAGTGCTGGCCCGCGTAGGCGGCAGCGTCATAACGCAGGAAGACTTCGATTCCCGCCTGGCGGAAATAGCCCCGGAGTATAAAGCGCACCTTTCCACTCAGCAGGGCAAAAAGGATTTTCTGGACATCCTGATAAAAAGCAAACTCATCAACGTGGCCGCTCAGAAAAGCGACATGGCCTCCTCGAAGGAGTACAAGGAGCAGCTGGAAGGCAACAGGAAGCGCATGGAGCAGCGCCTGCGCGAGGTGAACGACGAAATCCTTACCCGCATGTGGCTTGAAAAGCAGAAGGAAAGCGGCATCCTGACCGTAACTGAGCAGGAAATCAAGGCCGCATACGACAAGGACCCGTACGAGTACGCGGTTTCCCATATACTCCTCAAGAACCAGGAAGACGCGGACCGCGTTCTCAAGGAAATAAAAAGCGGCAGGATAAGCTTCGAAAACGCCGCGAGGAAATACTCGCTGGACCCGGAAAGCGCGGCCAGAGGAGGCCAGACCCGGCTTTTCATGGCGGGAGAAATGGTGCCCGAACTGGACAAGGCCGCAAAGGAACTGAAGGATGGCGCCATAGCCGGAGTCGTGCATACCCGCATAGGCTTCCACCTGATAAAGAAAAACGGCCAGCGGAAAATCCCTTTCGAGGAATGCAAGGACGTCGTCCGCCTGACGCTGGAAAAGAAGAAACTGGATTCTCAGCTTGAAGTTCTCAGGGCAAAATACAAAGTGGAGGTTGTCGATGAAAGCTATAAATAAGGCGCTGCTGGCCGGCGTCATGGCGGCGCTGTCCGCCACCGCGTGCCACGCCAAGGAACAGACCCTCGCCGTGGTCGGCGGAGAGCCGATACTTTTCTCCGAATTCCGCAAACAGGCCGACGGCCTGATAGAAACCTACAAGGAACGCTCCCCGGAGATGTTCAAGGACCCCCAGAACGTGAAGGAGTTCGAAAAGCAGGTTCTGGACGCGATGGTGGACGATATTCTATTCCAGCAGGCGGCCGACAAGGCCAAAGTCAAGGTGCGCGAACGCGAGTTGGAAGACAAGATACGCGAAATCCGCGAGGGCCTGGCCAAGCAGGAAAACGTTAAGGCCGGCGATGAGAAAGCCGCGGACGAGGCGTTCCGCAAGGCCCTGAAAAAAGAAGGCCTTTCCGTGGAGCAGTTCAAGGAACGCATCCGCAAGATGCTCCTTACGGACAAATATCTGCAGGACACCCTCCGCCCGAAAGTGCAGTTTCCCCCCGAGGAAAAACGCGTGAAGGAGCTGTTTGAAACGATAAAGTCCGTGGTCGCGGGCTCCACCGACAGCCTCAAAAAATATCAGGAGATGGAGCAGCAGGCCATCTACATGTTCTCCCAGCAGATCAAGGCCGGCACAAGCGCCAGGGTCCGCGTGCGCCACATCTATTTCAAGGCGGAGAAATCGCTCCCTCTGGTGGACCGCTCCAAGGCTTTCAGCAAGGCGAAGGAAGTAAAGGTCCAGCTCGACAAGGGAGCAAGCTTCTCCGAACTCGCGAAGAAGTATTCCGACGACAAGGAAAGCGCGCCGCAGGGCGGAGACATAGGCTACGTTTTCAAAGGCATGGGCCTGCCGCCGGAATTCGAAGCGGCGGCGCTGAACGCGGATGTGGGCAAAGTAGTCGGCCCGGTGGAAAGCGAACTGGGCTACCACCTGATTTATGTGGACGAGAAGCGCGCCGCGCAGGAAATATCCTATACGGAAATAAAGCCCGAGCTTGAGCGCTTTATCGCCGCGAACGACATGCGCCAGGAGCGCATGAAACTGGCCAAGGAGCTCCGCTCCAAGGCCTCCATACAGATAACCTGGCCCAAAGAAGACAAAAAGAATTGAAACCCACAGTTCTGATAACCACAGGAGACCCGGCGGGAATAGGGCCAGAAGTGACGGTTAAGGCCCTGAAGGACCGCCGGGTCCTTTCTTTTATAAAGCCGGTGCTGATAGGCGCCAGGCCGGCATTGCTGCGCGCTGGATGGACTGAAAAGCTTGCTCCGCTTATCGACCTGTCCAAAGACCGGGACGTCCGACCGGGACGTCCGTGCGCCGAGGGCGGACGGCAGTCACTGGAATCGGTAAAATTTGCCGTGAATCTGCTGCGGAAGGGGCTCGGACAGATGCTGGTGACCGCGCCGGTCAGCAAGGAAGCATGGCACATGGCGGGCTCGCCCTACACGGGCCACACAGAACTGCTCCGCGGCCTCTGCGGAACGACAGGAACGTGATGCTTTTCGTGTCCGGCAAAATCGTCTGCGCCACGGTGACAGAGCATTACGCCCTTGCCGATGTATCAAAAAACCTTTCGAAGGGTAAAATAATCTCTCGCGCGCTGTGCCTCGCTTTGGCCCTGAAAGCCATGGGCACTAAAGGCGGAACAATAGGGATATGCGCGTTGAATCCCCATGCCGGGGACGGAGGTCTTCTCGGGCAGGAGGAGAGGTTAATTATAGCCCCGGCGGTAAAAGCTCTTGTCAGAATGGGAATAAGCGCCGAGGGGCCGGTACCTTCCGACGCGGCCTGGGAAAGGCACATGGAAGGCAGATACGCGGCGCTGCTCTGCATGTACCACGACCAGGCGCTTGTGCCGCTTAAAACCCTTTCCAGTGAACCCGCCGTCCATTGGACAGCCGGACTCCCGTTCCCGCGCACATCCCCCGCGCACGGCACGGCTTACGATATCGCGGGGAAAAACAAGGCAGACCCCGCCAGCATGAAGTCGGCCCTCCTCTTCGCCGCAAGCCTGCCAGTCAAATAAAAAACCGGCCCGAAGAGGCCGGTTAATCTGGCGGCGGCAATCCTCTAGTCTTTCAGGCAGCAAATCTCCACTTCGCACTTTTCCGAACCAAGCCCTACCCAGCGCGAGAACATATACCAGACCTTTTCGAACGCGTCCATATTGCGCAGTTTGTGACTGCGGGCGGCAAGTTCCAGACAGGTCAGCGCGGGGGAATGGGCGTGAAGCAAAAGCCAGAGAGAAGCGGCGTCGGAATATTTTTTCCCGACCTTCTTGTCTATGGCCTTCTGTATGGCGGCGACAGGATCGCGGAACGACTCGTGGAGGAAACGCACATTGCAGGCCGGCAGGCCGTTCGCGTAAAGCCTGACCCACTCAAAAGGAGTTCCGGCAAGCGGAGTGCCCGGCGCATCAAGAGAAACCAGCGTTTCCCCGGACACGGAACGCGCGTGGCGGCGCGCCATCTTCAGAAGGGCCTCCTCCCAGACATGAGAATCCTGCTTTGTGGGGCGGCGGGAGCAGCCGACCTCCATGCTGAACGAATAGCCGTGCAGGCGGAGCATGTCGCTTATCTTCTGCTCCAGCTTCTTGGCGACGGCATGGCCCTCGAGTTCGTCCCTGTCCTCGGCCGAGCAGACCTGCACCCGTATCTCCTTGCCGTGCGCGTCCAGCAGGCAAAAATCGGCGGAATCCGCCTGCGGAGGCAAGGGCTCCTTCACAAGCAGTTTTTTGTTGTATTCGCGCCGGTAGGCTTCGGCAAAACTGTAAGCCACCCAGTGTTCAGCGTCCGCTTGCTTTCCCACGATATTCCCTCACTTTCCCAAAAGAAAGGCCGCGATTCTGCTGTTACGCAAAGCCGCGGCCTGTAAGTCACAAACAGTTTACCTACGGCTCTTCAACCACTTCCTCTTCGATTATCTCCTCCTGCTGCAGGGGAGCGGCAGGCTGGGCGGCCGAAGCCGCCGGGGCCGGAGCCGGGGCCGTCTGCGTTACAGCGGCAGGCTTCTTGGCAGTGCCGCGCGGCCTGCGCTGTCTTGCGGCCTTAGGCGCGGCAGGAGGATTCTGCTGCAAGCCCGGCTGAACAGAAGCGGCATCCATGGCCGACTGCTGCGGCGCGGCCGGAACGTTAGCCTGAACCGGAGCCTTTGCCGGAGAAACAGGCGCCGACTGTCTTGCCTGCTGCGGAAGAGGCTTATCCTTGAGCGTGGCCGGAGAGTTGGAGAAGCGGGCTATAAGATTCTGCGCGTCCTTGTTAGCAGGAGCGACCTTGCCGTCCCCGGAAACTGAGAAGGCATAGGAAACACCACCTGAAGAATAGGTCGCGGAAACCTGCCAGGCGCCGGAAGCGTCCTGCTGCGCCTTCCACTGAGGCACGTTGCCGGAAGCGGTGGCCATCTCCTCCACAGTGGTGCCCGATGAGGCCTTCCAGGCTTTTACCACGGCTATCATATCAGCGTCCCGCTTTATGTCAGCCTTGGCCGGCACGGCTTCCGGCGTCACCGGAGTCATGACCGGCACAGGAAGCTTTTTCTTGGCGAAAGGATTTACGGCCGAAGGCAGAAGCTGCAGCAGGCCGAGAATCAGGAAGAGCACGATGACACCGGCTACGACCGCGCCTATCATAATCAGTTTCTTGCGTTTGGCGGCCTTGTCCGCGGCGGGTTTTTCTTCCGCCGCAGAAACGGACTGGGGTTCCTGCGCGGCAGGCGCGGATGCGTCCACCCCGGAAGCGGCAGCCTCCGGCGCGGGGGCAGCCGGGGTTTCCTCTGGAGCGGAGAGGATAGCAGCTTCCATTGAGGCCGCCGGCTGGGGTTCCGGCTCAGGCTGGGCCTGGGCGGCGGGCTCAAAAGCGGGAACGTCGAAAGAATCCTCCGAAGACGAGGCGGCGGGCTGCTGCTCCTGCGCGGCTGCCTCCGGCATGGAAGGCTGCTCCTCAGGGACTTCCCCGGAAGCGGCTTCAACCACGGGCTGAACGGTTTCCTGACCGGACATCGCGGCGTCGGCGGCGGACTCCATGGCGACAGGAGGCTCCGCATATTCGGGCGCCTGCTCTATATGCTGCGCGGAAATGCCGCCGGCCGCAGGCTGCACGCCTAGAGTGGCCAGGCCGGAAAGGATTTCCTGCTCCAGCTTTATCCGTTCCTCTATAAGAGCGTGCACTTCCTTCTTGAAAGAGTTAAGTTCCCCCATCACCGACTGCAGCTGGGTTTCCATCTGCGCGCCGGAAGGAGCGGGCACGGACTGCGCCACGGCCTTGTACTCAGACAGCATCTTGTTCGCTTCGGCAAGGCTGTTCTCAATCTCTGAAACGCTCTTGTTGACCTCCGCGACGAGCTGGCTGTCGGAAACCTGCGGGGCGGACTGGGATGCCATGGGCGAAGGCGAATAGGCCGCCGGTGCGGAGGCCTGGACCGCAGAGGAACGCACGGCCGGTTCGGGGGAGGGGAAAGTTTCAAGCTGTATTTCCCTCTCGGCTGCGGGAAGAGGAGAAGGGTTGTACTCGACCGGCGAAGGCTGCTGCCGGGCAAGCGGTTCCGGCTCAATCACGGGAGAAACGGAAAGCTGCGCCTGATCTGAGGCGGGAGCGGGTTCCTGCGCGGCGGGAGTGGCAGGTTCAAATGCCTGCTGGAGCAGCGGCTCCGGCTTGTACTCGGTAGGTGCAGGCTGGCTCTGGGGAAACTGTTCTATTTCGAAAGCGCCGAGCGAGAACTGGCTGGCCTTGCCCGAATCTCCGGAAATGGCGTCGGCGGCGGAAACAAGTTCCACCCCGGGAGCGGGCATCATGGAAGCCTGAAGGGGAGCCGCCTGCTGTGGCGGTTCCTGCGACGCGGGCTGGGCGGCGGGGGAAGCTTCGGCGGCGGACGCCTCGGGAGACGGAGCGGAGACTGGAGACTCCGCGGCAGACTGCTGCTCCAGCACCGAAGAGGCCGGCACCCACTCCTGCTGCTTGCCCTCAGGAGGATATTCCGGACATATCAGCAAATCCGGCGTAAATCCTTCAATCTTTGGAATCTCGGCAAGTTCGTAAGGTCCGAGTGTCTGGTTGTTCACATATGCCCAATATCTCATAATCACCTGCGCCCGCTTCAAATATATTTATAATGCTTCCTTGTACCCACCTCTGATTCTAGCAACTTAGCGCGAGCAAAGGCAATTTGCCGCGCGGGTGCAAATCCAAGCACACATCCTGCACCGATGGAACGCGTTGCGATGTCCCCTTCAGAAGCCTTCTCAAGACAAAAACGATGCCCTTATTCCAAAAGGCAACGCTTCACCGCAACACACCAACGGCCCTAATTAAACAGATCCGCTGAAGGAAGAAAGCATTTCACCAAGATGCTTTGTTTCCGATTCTATGGATTTTGCAGAAGAAGCCAGTTCCGCCGAAGCACTGGCGTTGGCGTCAGTTATGGAGGCGCTCTCCTCCATCGCGGCGGCATGTTCCTGCATCACGGAAGCTATGGCCTGGGCCTCCTTTTCCATGCCCGCCACGAAAACGGTCATCTCCGCCAGACGTTTCCCGACAGCCTCCGACATCGCCACGCTTTTGTCCACTCTGGCAATGTTCCCGTTTGTCACGCTCACAATTTCCTTTGCGGAAGCCGCGCTGCGCTCCGCCAACTTGCGGACCTCGTCCGCCACTACCGCAAAGCCCCTGCCATGCTCCCCCGCCCGCGCGGCCTCTATGGCCGCGTTGAGAGCGAGCAGATTCGTCTGGTCCGCGATATCGGCGATTATATTGGTGGCTTCGGCAATTTGCCGTGAGGTACTCTCCATGTCCCGTATGGCCTCAACCGCCATTGCCATCTGTCTGCCGGTTTCCTGAAGAGACACGGATGTCTGCCTGGCCAGCCCGCAGGCCTCGCCGGATTTGGACGCCACCGACTGTATCCCCCCGGATATCTGCGCAAAACCAGATGACTGCTGACTGGCACCCTCGGCTATCTGAACGGAAGCGGATGATATCCGCTCCGTCGCGGAAGAAAGCTTCTCCGCCACTTCCCGAACCTCGGAAAATCGTTTCATGCGCGTCAGCAGGTCATTTATCGCGCGGCCCAAGGCCCCCGCCTCATCTCCGCGGCGCAGTATGCGCTCCGGGACTGTGACTGAAAAATCCGCATTTATAATCACCCGCTGCGATAACCTGGTGACTTCCTCCAGCGCGGCGGACATGTTCCTGGCCACCGCCGCAGAGACAATGAGAAAAATGGCAGTGAAACAGACGGCCACTCCCCCCAGGATGAGAAACTGCATCCTGATAAGGGAACGGGCTCTCTGCTCGTCCGCGGAATTGCGCGCGTTGGCCATGGCGACGACACTGTCTATGGCCGCGCGGTGCGCGCCGTAATGCTCTCCCAGTTTCTTGAGAGCGGCCAAGGCTGCGATCCGGTTCCCTGCCCGAATGGCCGGGAAGAATTCTTTGTCGCGGACATCATAAAAGGATTTCGCCGCTCCATAGGAATCATCAAGAAGCGCCGAGCGCATGGGCCCTTTTTCCAGCGCGCTTTCCCAGAATGCATGCCGCGAATTATATTCCCCCTTCAGTCGTTCGCTCTCCGCCTCAAGAAAACGTAACCGGGCCGGGTCCTTCTCATCCAGGGCCTGCAGACAGACCAGATATGATTCGATTATGTATTCCGGAGGCGGCAGTATGTCCGCCACCAGGTCCTTCCCTTCGATAATTCGCGCATACATCGGGCCGTTCACCTTGACCCGGTTTATGGACACCGCCGAGATAAGGGCGACAAGCATGAAGCCTGCAGCGAAAAGTCCCCCCAGCAACAACATTTTACGGCCCACAGAGAGCCTGTCAAGAAACCCCATATTCAGCATATTCCCCGCAAAATGCCGGTTCCTTCCATGTATCCGCCCACGGTCCGCCAGGACCGGGGGGGATCACCGGATGGAAAAGAACAGCGCCGGCGGCATCTGGCGCGCCGGCGCGGATAGAACACTGAAATATTCTACTGCAGATAGGCCGTTTCGCCGTGCTGCGCCTCGTCCAGTCCAGCCTGTTCCTCCTTTTCAGAGGTCCTGACAGGCGTGAAGAGGTTTATCACGAACAACGCACAGTAGGTGAAAAGAAACGCATAAGCGGCCGCGCCCACCACGGCGGCAGTCTGCTTGAAGAAAAAGGCGGAGTTGCCATAAAAGAGTCCGTCCGCGCCGCCAGCGTTGACCGCCCTGGTGCCTAGAAGCCCGAGGGCTATTACGCCCAGGACTCCGCCCACTCCATGCACCCCCCATACATCGAGGGCGTCATCCCAGTTCATCCTGTTCTTGAAGTTGACGGCCATATAGCAGACCAGGCTGGACACTATGCCGATTACACAGGCTGATGTGGTGGTCACATATCCCGCGGCGGGAGTTATGGTCGCCAGGCCGGCAATGGAGCCCGTGAGAAGGCCCACGAACTTGGGTTTTTTCTCTATTACCCAGGCAAGCAGCAGCCAGGTCACCGCGGCGAATGAGGCGGCTACGTCGGTGTTTATGAAAGCCAGCGCGGTAACCGCGTCCACCTTCAATTCGCTTCCGGCGTTGAAGCCGTACCAGCCGAACCAGAGAAGACCGGTGCCCAATGCCACGAGCGGAACGCTGTGAGTGGTTTCCATGACGCGCCGCTTTCCCACAAAAAAGACGGAGGCGAGCGCCGCGAAACCTGCCGTGGCGTGCACAACTATGCCGCCGGCAAAATCAAGTACGCCCCACTTGGCCAGCAGGCCGTTTCCCCACACCATATGGCAGAGCGGGAAATACACACCCAGCAACCAGACCACAAGAAATACCAGGTAAGCCTTGAAGTTGATGCGGTTAGTGAACGCGCCTGTTATGAGCGCGGGAGTTATCTGCGCGAACATCATCTGGTAGCCGAAGAAAACCAGCAGGGGCATGGTCGCCTGCCCGGAGAAGGCGTCCGTTGGATTGATTCCGGCCATGAAAGCGTTATTCAGGTTGCCGATTAGCGCTCCTTCACCTCCGGAGAAGCAAAGCGAGTAACCGCAGATGTACCACAGTACCGTGGTGACGCCCATGGAAACAAAACTCTGTATCATAATGGCCAGCACGTTCTTTCTGCCGACCAGACCGCCGTAGAAGAAGGCGAGGCCGGGTGTCATGAGCATGACCAGACTGGTGGCCACGAGCATGAACCCGGTATTGCCGGTATCGAAATTCATGTCAACTCTCCTCTGATTTTTCGTCAAATAGGCTGGCGGACGTGAGGTCCGCCGCCATTTAAGACTCTATGAATAATGAGGAGAGGCAAATATCGGGGAAACCCCTACACGCCGGTTCGAAATACCTGAGGTGCGGAAATGCAGAAAGGTCAGAGAGTTGTAAGGCCTTCGCGAAGGGCGTATTTGGTGAGACCGGCCACGCTGTGTATGCCCAGCTTTTCCATCAGTCGGTTGCGGTGTGTCTCTACAGTCTTTACGCTGACTTTGAGAAGCAGCGCGAGCTGTTTGGTGGTTTTCCCCTCGGCTATAAGCTGAAGGACTTCCTTCTCCCTTTCAGACAGATGGGAATGGCGCGGTTCCGCCACGCCGGAGGCAAGACACCCCTCCACTACGGAAGAGGCGACGGACGGATCAAGATAGGTTTTCCCGGCGAATACGGAGCGGAGTGCCGCGGCCAGTTCCTCGAAGGCGGATTCCTTGAGAAGATAGCCTTTCGCTCCGGCCCGCAGAGCTTCGAGAACGTAGCGCTTCTCCGAATGCATGGAGAGCGCCACCACGCGAGATTTTTTGTCCGCGGACACTATCCTGCGCGTGGCCGCAATGCCGTTTAGCACAGGCATGGATATGTCCATGACAACCACGTCCGGACGCAACCGGGCGGACAGCTCCACTGCTTCGGCACCGTCGGCGGCCTCCCCCACAACTCGGAAAGCCTTCAGAGGGGCGATGAGATTCTTAAGGCCTTCACGGAAAATCTTATGATCGTCGCATAAAAGTATTTTAATCTCCACAGCACTCACCTCTCTTTTTCGCAGAACACGTTCTGCCGCCTCTCTTGCGGGTGACCGGCAGCGGAATGCTCATGACCGCCCGCGTGCCACGCCCCAGGACGCTTTCCATCTCCAGTGAACCGTTGAACCGGACAAGACGTTCACGGATGCTGAAAAGACCGAAACCCGCCCCGGAACCTGAAGCGTTCCGGTGAGGCTCGAAACCCCGGCCATCGTCTGTGACGGATATCAGTACGCGTCCAGAAACCCTTTTAAGTGAAATAGCGGCCATTCTGGCGCCAGAGTGTTTTACAACATTGTGAAGCAGCTCCCGCAGGGCCTTGTAAAGCAGCAGCTGCAGTCGCTCATCGCGCAGGCCAAGTTTGGAAGGGCAGGAAAACTCAAGCTTTACGCCATGTTTTTCCCTGAACTGCTCCGCCAGTGATTCGGCAGCCGCCTCAAATCCTAGTTCATAAAGCACAGGGGAACCGAGCTCGGATGTTATATCCCTCGTCATCCGTATCGCGTCATCAAGATAGCGCATCAACTCTACATGGCGGGAACCGCGTACGCCGCCTGCAAGCCTCATTTTTATAAGCGCCAGATTGTGTCCCAGCCGCTCGTGCAGTTCGGCGGCTATGGAACGCCGCTCCCTTTCCTCCGCCACCGCCAGCTCGTCTGCCATATCCTTTAGGCGCCGCTGGTATTCGCGCACAGCCCTTTCCTTGCGCTTGCGGCGGATTATTTCCTCCGACAGCACACGGTTAAGCCGTTCCAACTGAGCGGTGCGTCGTTGCACACGCACCTCAAGCTCGTCGCGAGCGCGCATTATGGCAGAACGTGCGGCCTTCCTTTCCAGATAGGAGCAAAGCATTTCGGCCAGAGAATCCAGCAGATAGCGTTCCTCCGACAGGAAAGGCCCCTCCTGCTCCAGAGGAACCTCTTCAAGATAGAAAATGGCTATCTCTCCGGCTTTGCCGCCGGAAGTGCGGAACACGGCTTTCTGGGACCATTTGGAAAGAGAAAAAGGTCTGGAAAGGTATTCCCTGCCTTCGAAAGATATGCGGGCGGCCGTTATTTCGGGATACTGCCAGGCCGGGGGAAGAAGGGCGGCTAATTGCCTGAGGACAACGAATACCGGTCTGGTATCATCCTGCAGCATACGCGCCGCGGAATGAAGGGCTGTAAGTTCCTTCACGCGTTCACGCAAAAGATGCAGCAGTTCGGCCTTTTTACCGCCGCGAACCGGAATGGTGGTGCTAAAGTAGTCTTTTCGGGAAACTCTCATCTTGGTTCCAAGGTGAATTATACAAACATTGTCCGCTTGGAAATCTCAACTACGCGTATTTGGCGCGGCCTCCGTAATGCTATAATTCGGTATTATGACAGACAAGCCAAAGGAACAGCCGCAGACCGCCATACGCAGTGAAGGCACTCCCTTTTTCAAAAACCGCAAAAACATAGGCGTAGCAGTCGCGCTGGCGGGGCTGCTGGCTTTGGCGCTGCCATCGCTTTTCCAGAAACCCCAGGGCGACGACCTGCCGGGCAATGACGGCGGCAGGGCCGCGATTGAAGAAACGGCCCTGGAAGCCCGCACCGCGGAGGCCGAGGCTAACGCGGTCAGATATCAGAACGCAAAAGCGCCCCCGCCCGACCCGGCCATGACCCCCGCGGGCAACCACATGTCTTTCGTAAAGGACGACAAATATACCGACATCACCCCCCCGCCGAAACCGATAGGCCAGGTGCTGGCCGAGATGGCCGGCGGGAAGAAAAAAGGCGCGGTTATAAGCATGAGCGACAGGGACCTTGAAACCAAGGTCAAATCCCCCAGCCAGAGCAACGCCATGCAGTCGGCCCTTTCAAAAAAACCCGCCGCGCTTGGCGCGAACACTAAAACCAGCGTCACTAAATTCAACCTGGCGGTCAACTGCAAGGTGTTCAAGGATGAAAAGTCCTATCTGGCCTTCGCCGATACGCACAAGGGGAAATTCCCCCGGAACATAGACTTCGACAGGCAGATGGCAATAATCATGGTTTCCATGAGCGAATGGCCCAACAGAATATTCGAGATATCCGGGATAGCGAAGGAAAAGAAAAAACTGCGAGTTATATACAGGGTCAACCCGCTTGCGGCAAATGAAGATGTTACCGACTTTTACAACATAGCGGTGACGGACCTCAGCACACTTCCTGTTGTGGCCGAACAGGGAGAATAACTCTTTCAGGCATTGAAAGCATGAACCCCGCCGGATTACCGGCGGGGTTTGCTGTTTTAATGAAACCAGCGGAAAATGATTATTTACGGCTGCGCTGCGAAGCGGATTTCATGTGGAGAATGGCCTCAAGGGACAGTGATTTCATGTAGTCGGTCATCGCCGACTCAAGCCCGTTCCATACCATGCGTCCGAGGCAGGTCGGACTGCGCCCGCAGACGGAGGTATCTTCCAGGCATTCTGAAAGCTTCCCTCCCTCGACGGCCTCATAAATATCGAACATCGTTATTTCGCGCGGCGGACGCGCGAGGCAGAAACCGCCCTCCACGCCCCTGGAGGAAACAATAATGCCGCCGTCCCTCAGCCTGCGCGCTATATGCCAGAGATATTTTTCCGAAATACCCTGTTCGCGGGCCACGACCCCGAGCGATACCTGCCCCTCGTTCGCGGTCGAAAGCTCCAGAAGGAAACGAAGCCCATACTTCACCTTGGTGGATATTTTCATGAGGCCTTCCTTATTTTGGAAAATGCGCGCTTCAGGTCGGCGATAAGGTCGTCCCGGTGTTCTATGCCGACGGAAAGACGGACCATATTGGCAGTTATGCCGCGCAGCTCTCTTTCTTCCGCCGAAAGCGCGGCGTGCGTCATCGTGGCCGGGTGGCAGGCGAGAGATTCGACACCGCCAAGGCTTTCCCCCAGTGTGAACAGCTCCAGCGAGCCGATGAATTTTTCGGCGGCCCGGAAACCGCCTTTGACACGCAAAGTCACTATGCCGCCAAATCCTCTCATCTGGGAAGAGGCGAGAGCGTGTCCCGCATGGCTTTCCAGTCCCGGATAAAAGACTTTTTCCACTAGAGGATGGCTCTCTAAAAATCTTGCGACGTGGAGCGCGTTAGCGCCGTGCTCCCGCATCCGCACGGAAAGGGTTTTGATTCCGCGCAGCACCAGCCAGCAGTCCCACGGAGCAGGGACCGCACCCTGCGCCTTCTGATGGAACTTCACCTTTTCATAAACAGCCTTATCGGAAGTGACCACTGCTCCGCCGAGCACGTCGCTGTGGCCTCCCAGATATTTTGTCGAACTGTGGACTACGATATCCGCGCCAAGCGCAAGGGGATTCTGGAAGTAGGGACTGGCGAAAGTGTTGTCCACCACCAGCAGGGCGCCCCGGGAGCGGGCAACCTCCGCGGACGCTGCGATGTCGGCTATCGAAAGGAGCGGGTTGGCCGGTGTTTCAAGCCAGAGCATTTTAGTGTTGCGCCGGAATGCCCCGCGCAATTTTGCGGGGTCGCCGCACGGGGCATAGGAAAAGGATATCCCCCACGGCCTGAAAACCTGCTCGAAAAGACGGTAGGTACCGCCATAGAGGTCGTCGCCGGCGACGACATGGTCGCCTTTCCGAAGAATGCTGAGAACGGCGGTCTCGGCCGCCATGCCGGACGCGAAGGCAAGCCCGTAACGCCCGCCTTCCAGCGCGGCAACGGAGGTTTCCAGCGCATGGCGGGTGGGATTCCCCGTGCGGGAATATTCCCAGCCCCGCGTCTTCCCAAGACCGTCCTG
Organism: uncultured Elusimicrobiales bacterium; assembly: GCA_964413345.1. Lineage (GTDB taxonomy): Bacteria > Elusimicrobiota > Elusimicrobia > Elusimicrobiales > Elusimicrobiaceae > CAYPTM01. The sequence continues at coordinate 2,848 of CAYPTM010000016.1, read as the reverse complement.
CTTGTATGTGGTCGTCTGATAAACAGGCACGGTAACCGAACCGGTGGCAGGGTCGGCCTCCTGTCCTGCGTGTATGGCGACAGTCTCGAATTTCATGTATTCTCCGGCTTCCAAGCGGGGAGCGGCTGATAACGACCATTGCCGCGCCGGGCTTTTGATAAATCAAATCTGGACGCAACACTAACTACTACCAATCAGGTAGACTTTAATAAACACCGGGCGTCATTGTCAAACAGGGCAAAAGAAAGCCCCCGCTTTTGGCGGGGGCTTTTCTCGCTTCAATCGCTATGGTCTACTTCTTGTTTTCGTCCACCACTTCGGCGTCAACCACGTCTTCCTTCTTCGGCTGGTCGGCACCGGGAGCGGACTGGGGACCGCCGTCTTCGGGACCCTTGGCATTCTTGTAGATTATTTCGCCAAGTTTCTGGGAAGCCGCGATGGCGGCCTCGCGGGCCTTCTTGATGCGCTCGACATCCTCGGTCTTGAGGGCGTCGCGCAGCTCGCCGAGGGCGCGGTCGATGTTGAGCCGCTCTTCCTGCGGTATCTTGTCGCCATGCTCCTTGAGAGCTTTCTCGGTGTGGTACAGGACGGCGTCGGCCTCGTTCTTGACCTCCACCTTCTCCTTGTACTGCTTGTCGGCGTCGGCGAATTCCTCGGCCTGCTTGACGTACTTGTCTATGTCTTCCTTGTTGAGCTTGTTGGGCGCGCTGATGGTTATGTGCTGCTGCTTGCTCGTGCCAAGGTCCTTGGCCGAAACCTTCAGTATGCCGTTGGCGTCGATGTCGAACATGACCTCGATCTGGGGAATTCCGCGCGGAGCAGGCGGTATGCCGTCCAAGTCGAAGCGGCCGAGGGAAACGTTATCCTTGGCCATGGGGCGTTCGCCCTGCAGCACATGGACGGTGACCGCGGGCTGGTTGTCGGTGGCGGTGGAGAAGACCTGCGTCTTCTTGACCGGGATGGTGGTGTTGCGCTCAATAAGCTTGGTGAACACGCCGCCCAGCGTCTCGATACCGAGGGAGAGGGGCGTCACGTCCAGAAGGAGGACGTCCTTGACCTCGCCGGTAAGAATGGCGGCCTGTACCGCCGCGCCGGAGGCGACGCATTCCATCGGGTCCACGCCGCGCTCTATCTTGCGGCCGACGTGCTCTTCCACGAAACGCTGCACCACGGGCATGCGGGTGGGGCCGCCGACGAAGATGACGCGGTCTATGTCCGACATCTTGAGCTTCGCGTCCGTCACCGCGCGGTCGATGGAGACCGAGCAGCGCTTTACTATCGGATCCACGAGGGACTCCAGTTTCGCGCGGGAAAGCTTGAGCTGGAGGTGCTTCGGGCCTGAGGCGTCGGCCGAGATGAAGGGAAGGTTTACCTCCGTCTCCATGACGGTGGACAGCTCGATCTTTGCCTTTTCGGCGGCTTCCTTGAGGCGCTGCTGAGCGGTGGGGTCTTTCTTAAGGTCTATGCCGCTGTCCTTGCGGAACTCGTCGCAGATGTATTCGATGATGGCGTTGTCCATGTCCGTGCCGCCGAGCTGCGTGTCGCCGGAGGTGGAAATAACGTCGAAGGTGCCTTCCTTGCCCATCTCCATGATGGTGACGTCGAGCGTGCCGCCGCCGAGGTCGAAGACCATTATCTTCTGTTCCTTGCCGGACTTCTCCACGCCGTAGGCGAGCGCCGCGGCGGTGGGCTCGTTGACCAGGCGGACGACCTCAAGGCCGGCTATGGTGCCGGCGTCCTTGGTGGCCTGGCGCTGGTTGTCGTTGAAATAGGCGGGAACCGTGATGACGGCCTTCTCCACCTTGTCGCCGAGGAAAGCTTCCGCGTCGCGTTTCACCTTCTGAAGAAGGAAAGCGGAAAGCTGCTGCGGGGTGAAATCCTTCCCGCGCACTGAATATTTGTAGTCCGTGCCCATTTTGCGCTTGAAGGCGGTAAGGGTGCCTTCAGGATTGGCCACGGCCTGGCGGCGGGCCGGCTCGCCCACCAGCATCTGTCCGTCCTTCGTGAACGCCACGTATGACGGGAACGCCTTGCCGCCGATGGAGCTTCCCTCCGCCGACGGAATTATCGTCACATGGCCGCCCTCCATCACCGCAGCGGCGGTGTTGGACGTGCCAAGGTCTATGCCTATTATCTTTCCCATATTGTTCGTTTCCTCCATTAAACTGAAAACAGTCTACTTGCCTTCCTCGCTGGCGGGGGCTTCCTTGCCGCCCTCCTCTTCCTTCTTGCGTCCTATGCACACCCTGGCGGGCCGAATAACTTTGGACCCGCAGGTAAATCCTTTCTGGACCTCCGCCATCACCATGCCGTCATTGGCGGCGTCGCTGGGCAGCACCGCCACGGCCTCGTGGGAATGGGGGTCGTAGGGCCGGCCCAGGCACTCCATGGGGGTTATGCCCTCGCTCTGGAGAACCCGCTCGAACTCGGAAAAAATCATCTCGATGCCTTTCACGAGCTCCGGGGAAACGCATACCCCGTCCTTGACTGCGGAAGACTTCTCCAGTTGGGTCTTGGCCGAAGTCAGCGCGTCGTAAAGGGGCAGCAGCTTGCAGATGACCTGCTGCTTGCCGTAGTCTATCCATTCCGGCCGCTGCTTTTCCGTGCGCTTGCAGTAGTTCTCGAATTCGGCCTTGAGGCGGACGAGCTGGTCGTAATAGTCGGCCGCCTGAGCCTTGGCCTTGTCCGCCTCTTCGCAGACAGGCTCCGGCTTGACCTCCGCGGCCTCCTGGGCCGCGGGGCTGGTTGCCCCGGCGCTTTCGGCGGCGGGGACTTCCTCGTGGTTTTTCTTATGCTTCATTGTCGTCCTGCGGGGAGGGGTTCTTCCTCCGTCCGCGCCTGCCCGCCT
>CAYPTM010000015.1:0-18775 GCA_964413345.1 uncultured Elusimicrobiales bacterium | reverse complement strand
TCCATGGCCTTCCTGAGGCGGGGGTTTCCGTCCGGGTCTCCGCCGCTCATTTTCGCGGCTATCGTTATTTCACGGATGATCTTGGTATAAACCTTGCCTTTCTTGGCGTCGGTAATAGCTTTTTTGTGTTTAATGCCAGCCCAGTGGGAATGTCCGCCCATAGTAACCACCTGTAACAAAATGGAATATTCCGGCGCTCATCGCGCCAGACTTCCCAAATCATATAAAATTACGGGGCTTCCCTACAAATCAACCCTCGCTCGACCGGCCTTGCGGTTTTCCTCGGCGAGCATTGGCGCTTGAGTTTTGCTACTATGTACCAATAGGTTTCATGCCCCCTTAGCTCAATTGGATAGAGCATCTGCCTTCGGAGCAGAGGGTTGTCGGTTCGATTCCGGCAGGGGGCGCACATTTTATTCGGAAAAAGGGATTTTCACGGACATGCACAAGCCAGCTTTTTTCAGAAACGCCTTAGCCGCCGTTTTAGCCGCCGTCACGCTGTCATCCTCCTCCGCCTTCGCCGCGCTGCCTACGCAGGCACAGAAGGCCGATGCCGTCCGCTTCGGCGCCAAACAGAGGAGCCGGCTTTCCGCCACGGCGGTCCCTGACGAGGGGGCGGAAAAGGCCCTTCGCAAACTGCGCGCCAAAACTTCCGCTTCCTGGGGAGTGCGTTACGACGCGGCCAGCGGCGCGCCTGCCGCCCTTGTGGGTGGGGCCAACCTTTCCTATTCCGGCGCGCCGGAAACCGCGGCCCGCGCTTTCCTCAAGGACCAGAAGGATTTGCTCAAGGTGGACGAATCATCACTCGTGCTTTCCCTGTCCCGCAGCGCGCTCGGCATAAACCACCTGGTGTTCAGGCAGGTCTACAACGGCATTCCCGTGGACAACGCCGAGGTGAAGGTGCATATCAAGGCGAACGGGGAAGTGGTCGGCTATAATTCTTCCTATATCCATGGGCTGGATATGTCCGTTTCTCCGCTTATATCCGCGGAAGCGGCCAAGAGCGCGGCCGTGGCGGACGGCGCTTCCCGTTCCGACGCGCAGCCTGCTCTCGCCATAATCGCCGATCCTTCCGGCACGCCCAGACTGGCGTGGAAATTCCCCGCTTCCACCGGCGGCAACACACCCGGCTCATGGGATTATTATGTTAACGCGTTGGACGGTTCCGTAGTCCTGCGGGTAAGCCGCCTTCGCTACGCCACGTCCGGCTGCGTTCAGGCCGGCGTGTTCGAGATGTATCCCGGTTATGGCGGTTCCGACCCCGACATGGTCAAGGTGTCCACCAAACCCCTGGTGAACATGAACGTTTACATACAGGATTACAGCAACGTGGCCGTGACTTCCGCCACCACGGATGCGAGCCGCGGCTGCTACACTTCTTCCGTCACCGGCAAGATAGCCGCCTCCCTTTCGGGGCCGTATTTCACCGTAGTCAATTATCTCGGCATGTCCGCCCACTACGACAATGGTGGCGGAACATGGTATACGCAGGCGACGCCGAATTCCAGTGCCCATCCTTACGACACCGGTTCCGGCACAATCGTTTCCACCGTCACGCTTACCAATCTCCCAGCTTATTTCATTAAGGCCGTGCCGCGCTTCAAGGGCGGCATGGTGGATTCCGCTACACCGCGCTTTCAGGTGGGCAAGCTGGATACCAACAACTATGGAACGATTGTGGACGGCGACGAGCTGAATATTGTCGAGAACGGTACGAACAAGAAACGCGGCAGTTATATAGGCATGCGCAAGTATTACGATTTCTTCGGCCCGCCCATACACAATCCGGTCTACGGGCTTCAGATTGCCAAGCATTCCCCGCACGATTCCTCCGCCCCGCATTACGGGTACGACGTGGACATCTCAAGCTATCTTGTGCTGACCACCAGCCCCGCCGTGGCTGACGCGGCCACTTCCTCTTTTACCTGGTCTCCGTCCAATACATATGGGCTCAGCGCGGCGGCGAACGGTTCCAGACAGGCCCTCCCTTATTCCGAGGCCAACGTCTTTTACCACCTTAACGAGATGCGGGAATTCTATAATTCGACTGTCAATCTCCGTCCGTCGAGCGGCGTCCGCAATGTGGACCTGGACAGCGTCCATCTGCCAGTCATGGTGCACGCACACGGGGACCCGGACTCGGACAATAGTCAGGCCATGCAGAACGCGTTCTTCAATCTTGAAACGCAGAATATTCTGCTGGGCGACGGCGCACAGAACACCGCTTCTCCGTATAACTTCCGCACATTCGCCTATGACGCCGGCATAGTCAGGCATGAATACACCCATTTTGTGTCGCAGCAGATATACCCCTCCTTTTATTACGGGGAGAGCGGCGCCATAAACGAGGCCATGAGCGACTATTGGTCACTCTCATCGCTTAACAATGGCGACACCTTCCTCACGCCCAAGACCAGCAAGTTCGGGGAATTCCTGGACGCGGTTTTCGACGGAGCAATCCGCGACCTTAGCCTCGATTCCCGCACGGCTTCTGATTTCGTGGGTGAAGTGCACGATGACTCCATGATTCTTTCCCGCGCGCTCTGGCGCCTGCGCAACACTTCCGCCGACACTTTCCTCAGCACCGTGACGGTTTCGGGTTATAACTCGGCAGGAGTTTTAATCTCCACCAGCATTCCCCGCTCGGACTGGTTCGTCTGGAACGCGGAGTTCTTTTTTCCCACCACGTACAACGATTTCCGCGACGCCGTGGAGCAGGTCTGCAAAGTGCTTGAACCGGCCAACTGCTCCACCTATTTCCTCCCCAAAATACAGGCGGCGTTCAATTATCACGGCATAACCGGCACACAGAGTTCAAAAGACTCAGCCGACCGCTATGAACCCAATGATGGAACCGAGATAGCCACCGACGCCAGCACCATGAGCGTGGTTACCGCCCGCCTCTATCCGGCGCGGGACGTGGACTATTATTCTCTCTCGCTGGCGAAGGGGGCTTTCCAGGCCGTCGTTTATCCTCCTCCCTCGGCTAATGAAGGCAATTACAAGGCTTACGGAATGAGGCTTATTGCCACTGACCGCGTCAATCCGGTGGGGGATGTCATGTCCGTTGTGGCGAACTCTCCCATAGAGGCTCCCGGATATTGCCCTGATACCGGGGAATGCTACACGGCGGGTTCTTCCGTCACCCTTACGGCGCAGATTCCGGCGGCAGGCCGCTACATACTCGGCGTTTACGCTCCGCCTACCGTAACGTACGACATTTCGCCCGATTACAGCACCCAGTCATACCGCGTAGTGCTGGACTATAATCCCGGCGGTTCCGCTTCCGCCTCCGTGACCGCGAAGGTGTATGACAGCGACCAGATAGACTTCTCTGCTCCCTTCACCATGTTCAACTATAAGGGAGCTCCCGCAACCTATTCCACGATGACGGCGCAGGTGGAGATATTCGACCACGCGGTGCTGCTTGACCATAATCTTTCCCCGCTGACTGCCGCGGACACCAGCGCCTCGACTACCTATCTGGTAATGGTTTCCTCCGCCACCGATTCGACAAACCGGCAAATAACCGGCACGGTGAAGCTGGTTTCCGGCTTTGCCGCCAGATATCCTTCCATCGGCACCGTTTCCCTTGAGATTTACGGCCGGACAAGGCTCGGCGACGTGGTTTCTGTCGGCGTTTCCCAGCCGTTCAGCATCACCGCCAACAAGGCCACCGTGACCCCCTGGAACAATATCATCAATCCGACCAAGGGGGGGAAGACTACTGTTACCTACGAGGTTCTTTCCGCAGGGCAGCTAAAGCTGCGGATATTCACCCCTGATGGCAGGCTTGTGCGCACCCTGCTCGACGCTTCCGTGGCGGCGGGGAAAGGCACGGTGGAATGGGACGGACGCAACGACAACGGTTCCGTTGTCGGCGCGGGCATGTACGTTCTCAAGGCCGACGGCGCCGGGCTTGATATGTACAAGAAAATAGTGGTGATAAAGTGAACGCCATGAAAAACACTTTTGCTGTCAGACTGTCGGTCCTTGCCTCACTCCTCGGCTTCTGCGCCGGCAACCTTTTCGCCTCGGATAACGGAGTTTCCGGCGCGGCTTTTCTCAATAATGACGTGGGCGGAAGGCAGACCGCCATGTCGGGCGCTTTCACCCCGCTGGCGGACGACCTCTTCGGCATGAGGTATAATCCCGCCGCTCTGGGCCGCATGACCTCGGCGCAGGCCGCCGGCATGTACCAGAAGGGAATGTTCGACACGAAGATGCAGTTCCTCGGCTTTGCCATGCCGGTGCCGTTTCTTCCCATCGAGGCGGGCGGGGCCACCGCAGCCGGACTGACAGTCCAGCTTTCCCAGAACGGCGACATGGATTACTACAGCCTGAAGTCCGACGGAAGCGCGGACAAGAACGGCGTAAGCGTCAGCGCGGGTTCCGACCTGGCGGTAACACTCGGTGCCGGAACATATCTCGGTTCTCTCGGTATGGGCAAATACGGGGATTCCGACCATTACATCGGCGCTTCGGCCAAACTCATTTCGTCGAAGCTGCCCTCTTCCGCCACCACGGACGTAAAGGCCACCACCTATGCGGCCGACCTGGGTTATCTTGCCCGTGCGCGGCGCTATAATCTCAACTTCGGCGCGGCGCTCACAAACATGGGAGGGGAACTCAAGTACGTAAGCGAAGGAACCCCGCTGCCCTCCACCGCAAGGGTCGGCCTGGCCTATGACAATCCGCTGTTCACGCGCGATATCGGCGTCGTCTTCGCCGTGGACGGCCAGCACATCATGAAGGACAAGTATACGTCCATAAGGCTGGGAACCGAGTTGTCCTATGCCCGCATGTTCAGCCTTCGCGGCGGCTACCGTTTCGGGGACTATGGCGGCGTTTCTCTCGGCGCGGGCATTACGGTAAATGCCATAACCGCGGATTTCGGCCTCAGTTTCAGAAGCGAACTGGAGAACACCGTTCAGTTCAGCCTTGCCTATCGCTTCCCCATAGCGCAGGCGACACCTTCTTCCCGCCGCCGCAGTTCATCCTATCAGCAGCGGTACCAGCCCAAGGATAAGAACCTGATGCTCATGGATGACGGCGGGGAAGAACTGGCGGAACCGGTCGCGCAGCCCAAGGCGAAAAAGAAACGCTCCGTCACCCTGCCGGAGGACGAGGAACAGCCCAGGCCGCAGAAGAAGCCGGCCCGCAAGACAAAGAAGCCGGCGGCTGCGGAAACATCCTCGGGAGATTTACTGCTGCTGGACTAGTTTTAGCGCCGGAGCAAGCGCGGCGTAATCTACAATGTAGAGTTCGTTTTCGCGGCCCGTCGTCCAGACGGGCCGCTTTTCTTTGCCCGCGCCTATGTTGAGGGTGAGAGGAGGGGTATTCCGGAAGGCGATTGAAACGGTGATTTCCGCCGGAGGAAGCGCTTTCGTTTCGCAGGAGGGGCATACTCGCGCCGTAAGCGCGGCCGGTATTGAGGATATTGCCGCGAGGGCCTCGCTTGCCTCTTGTTCTTTACGGGCAGAGACGGGGTTTCGGCATATTTCCCTCTTGTAAAGAGCAGGGTGACGCTTTTCCCATTCTTGGATACACTGAGGGAGGCCGCGTCCGCCGGGTTGAAGTCCGAGGCTTTTTTGCTCAGCCACGCCTCCGCCGGCATGGTGAATACTTTCGGGGACATACCGATAGCTTCCCGCACGCTGGTTTCTCCCGCCGGGGTCACGAAAACTCCGCGCGGAGTAAACCGCTCGAGCCGGCTGTACTCAGGTCCTTTTTCAGAGAACAGCATATCAAGCGCCGTCCGGCCGTCCGAGTACTTTATTTTAAGGCGGGAGGGCTTGTCTTCCGACCCAAGCCCGAAGGGGCGCAGGTCGTCCGTGGAGGAGGCCAGCGGGCCGGAAAGGTTCGTTTCGGCCATCACCGAGATGAATGCATCGACAAATTCCCCGTTGGCGGTGAACTGGAACGGGGATAGCATCTGCCATCCGCCGTCGTGTTTCGCCAGCAGTATCTGTCCGGAAGGAGCCTGTATCTCTATAGAGGCCGCTTTTACTAGCGCGTCCAGCGGCAGGAGCCGGGCCTTGTCTTTCCGCAGGGGTAGCAGCAGCGGCGCAATTAAAAGCACGACAGCCGCGCCTGCCGCCAGCTTAAGCGTCTTTTTTAACAGCGAATTGTTTTTCATGACGCCGCCATGCCCGTGCTCTTAACCTGTGTATGATGAGTCCGCAAAGCGCCGCGAGCAGCGGCGGCGCGAAAATGCAGGCGTATTTTGCGATTTTCTTTCCTGACGAGGGTATTTCAGTCAGCGGACGGAAGCCCGTCGCCCGGGACCTGATGGCAAGGAGTTCCGTTTTCTGCTTCATCCAGTCCGCCGCGTTAAGCAGAAACATCGGGTTTGTTTCCGGAAGCCCGTATTCCTTCATGAACATGCGCGATGAGCCCAGGTAAATCAGCTTTCCGGGTTTTCGTTCTCCGGAGAAGGCTTCGTTCCCGGGCATTGGCGAGAACATCCCTTCTGTTTCAGCCGCCAGTATCGCGGAAGGTTTCGGGACGAGATTCTGCTTGAAGCCCGTAAAGGGGCTTGTATCGTATTCGCCCGCCGCCGGAGTGTAAATGGAGCTTTTTGCCGAGGCCCTGGCCATTACGGATGACTTCGGGGCGGCTGTGGTTATTTCCAGCGCGTATGTGAAAGGGAATATAAGCGAGCCCAATCCTCTGGACGCCGGCGTGTCCCCAAGCGCGGTGGAGACTATGAACGGAGGATACCTGACCACGTTCTTCATCGTATACGTTCCTACCTGCCGCGCTATCTGTATGGCCTGGCTCTGTTCGTCCACCGCCATGCCGGGCAGGCGGCGTATGCCCTTTGAATTGAGGAGCGGCTCAAGCCCGTCGTCGATGGCCTTCGCCGTGAACGAGCGGTGGTCCACCTCCGCCGGGTCGGCCGCTATGGCCAGCGTTCCGCCTGACATAATGAATCTGTCCAGTTCACGAAGTTCCTGCTCCGTGAATTTCTCCGTGGGGCCCAGAATCAACGCGGCGGAAATGCCGGACGGTATTCCTTTGCCGGAGGCAAGGTCCACGTCCGTCACGTTGTACCGGGAAGTCAGTTTTTCCAGAGCTTCCTGCGAAAGTTCAAGCAGCGGAAGGGAACCCCGGGCCCTGATTAAAGCGACAGTGTCGTCCCGCCGGAAGCAGATTTCCTGTATTTTAGACGTTATCTCGTATTCCAGGGTTTCCGCGCGGGATACATAGGGGATTACGCTTTTTTTGCTGGAGTAATTTATGGCAAGGCCGAGGAATCCCTCCCTGCTTTCATACTTGTCGTCGGAAAATATGTCGAACTGCACGGGCAGTATACCGACGCGCATCGCCTCTCCCCGTTCCGGTCCCGAGGCTTCCGTTTCCACTAAGCGCACGCTTATCCTGCCGTTTCCCGCGGCGGCGTATTCCCGCAGAAGGTCCAGCAGATATTCCCTTGTTGCCGCGATGGGGGCGGGCAGGTCTTTGGACGCGTATACCGTGAAGAGCAGGGGTTTGTCCAGCGGAGCCAGTATGCTCTTTGTGCCGGAGGAGATTGAGTATACCCTGTCGCGGGTGAAGTCCATCCTGAAATGGAATTTCCCCGACGCAAGCGATAGTATTGCAGCGCAGACCAGCGCAATCGCCGCCGGGAGCAGCTTGCCTGCCCTGGGTCTTCCTGATGGGGAGCGCAGCAGCCCAAGCTGCAGTCTTGCGAAAAGCAGGAAAACGAATATTGCTGCCGCGTAGTACAGCAGGTCTCGCGAGTCCAGCGTGCCGCGCGCCAGCGCGGACAGGTGTGATTCCACTCCGGCGAAATCCGCAAGCGTTGCGGCCGCGCCGGAGAGAAAGCGGGACATCGCTCCCGCTTCCGCCAGCGCGAAAGAGAAGAAGAAGCCGAGCAGGAACGCCGTCATCTGGCTTTGCGCGAACGCGGAGGCGAACAGGCCCGCCGCGGTGAAGAGCGCGCCGGTCAGGAACAGGCCCGCGTAAGTGCAGGCTATGACGCCGGTGTCCAGGTCGCCGAGTGTCAGCACGCAGAGCGGGTAAACAAGTGTCAGTGCCAGTATAGCGGCGCAAACCGTCAGGGCGGCGCAATATTTTGAGAGCAGAACCTGCCAGTCTTCAGCCGGGGAAGACAACAGCAGCTCCATTGTGCCGGAGCGTTTTTCCTCCGCGAAAAGCCGCATCGTAAGGGCTGGAAGCAGGAAGGCCAGCAGAACCGGCGCCGCGCCCGTGAAGGCGGCGAGCGTGGCCTGATTTACCAGAAACAACGGGGTGGCGAAGGCATAACCGCAGAGGAGCAGGAATACCGCCGCCAGAATGTACGCGGACGGTGTCCAGAGGTATTGCAGAAGTTCCTTCCGGTAGAGGCGGGCGAACATGCCGTTCATTGCGTCAGCCTCCTGAAATAGTCCTCAAGCGACTGGCGCTCCTGCGCGAGTTCAAGCACCGGCCAGCCTTCCCGCGAGGCAGTCTCCGCCACTTCTCGGCGTATGTCCCTGCCTGAAGGGGGGGTGACGGTGATGAGCATTTCCGGGCCGGAATTTTCGACCGAGACCTCTCCGGCTCCGGCGAGTTTTTCCCGGACCGTTTCCGGGGGAAGTTTCGCCTCGAGGCGCAGCCTTATCATGCCGGATGGGGCCTTGCCCGTCAGCTCTTCCGGCGTGCCGTCGGCGACAATTCTGCCCCTGTGGATTATCACAAGCCTGTCGCAGCAGGACTGCGCTTCCGCCAAGAGATGGGTTGAAAGTATTATGGCCCTGTCAGGGCTCAGCCTTCTGATAAGCGCCCGCACTTCCGCCGCTTGATTGGGGTCCAGTCCTGAGGTGGGCTCGTCAAGCAGAAGGACGCGCGGGTCGCCCAGCAATGCCGCCGCCAGCCCCACCCTTTGCCGGAATCCCTTGGAAAGTTCCCCTGTCTTGCGGGAGATGACTTCCCCAAGCCCGCAGTCCGCCACGTTTTTGGCGATGGCGGAGGCCGCCGCTTCCACGTCCAGTCCTTTCAGGGATGCCGATATGAGAAGATGTTCCGCCACCGTGAACTCATGGTAGAGCGGGTTGTTTTCCGGCAGGTAGCCGGTCCGGGCCCGGCAGGAGGAGGCAGCGTTTCCGCAGTCTTCCCGGCCGATGGAAACACTGCCCCGTTCCGGCGTCAACGCGCCGGAGAGCATGCGCATGGTCGTGCTTTTGCCGGCCCCGTTGGGGCCAAGCAGGCCGACGACCTCGCCTGCCCTGGCTTCCAGTGAAACGCCGTCCACGGCCACGATGTCGCCGTATCTGGCGTACAGGTCTCTTGCGGATAGCATCAGGAGGCGGTTTTTTCCTGCTCCGTCTGCAGCGCCTCGAAGTAGGACTTGAGGAACGATGAGCGCCTTTCGTCGCGCGTGTGGTTGTAGATGTAAATCAGGTTGCCTATGGTGCGCGAGAGTATGTACCTGCTATTGACCGGCTGAAGATACTGCGGGTCCCACTGCATTCCGCGCCCGAAAACCATTGCCTGGCATTCGCGGACCGACAGCGTGCGGCCGGAGCGGTGCGGGTCCAGGAATATTTCGCCGTTCCATGTTTTTATGCGGACGATGAAATGCCCCGGCAGCCCGATGCCGGATATGGGTATGCCGAGCCGCTTGCCCAGCAGTATGTAAATGGCGGAAAGGGAGATGGGACTGCCGGATTTAAGCGTCAGCACATCGTGCAGGTAAATCTGGGAGGGGTTGAACAGCTGCGCGCTGGCGCCGTGGAAACCATGCGCCTTGAAGACCACTTCGGACAGTATTCTGGTGAAGTGGTTGAGGTCAAGCGCGTCCTCGAGCCGGGCCTTGACCGAGGCGGCCATCTGGTCCAGCGGCGCGGAGACGTTTTCCGGGGCAAGCTGCGGGGTATTGAAGCGCGATATGAGGTACAGCCCTTCCTCAAGGTTCAGTTCGCCTTCGGCGTCCATGGGGAGGTTCTGCAGGCGGCTGCCTATCTGCCGCCAGCGGATTTCCTCAAGCAGGGTGGAGACGAAAGGGGGCGCGCTGGCAGGATACTGTCCGCAGGCCAGGGTTTCGAACCTCTCAGGCTCGGCGGAAGCCACGGCCGACAGCTCGTCCTTCAGCGTTTTGGCGTTCTGTTCTTCCTCGTCTTCCACAAGGCGCATTAACGCCCTGACTTCGTTGTCCGGCAGATTGCCCATACTCTCTATCCCTCGGCGTTGTTGATTTCCTTTCTTACGCCCTCTTCGGTGTAAGGCTTGCGCAGCCCCGCGCGGGCCTGCTCCTCGCTGTCGAAAAAGTCCGGCCTGGAGGCGGCTATCAGATAGTGGTCTATGGCCTTGTCGCGCAGGCCTTCAAGGTCGTACATCTGGGCCAGCCGCAGGTGGCAGAAGGTTATCCAGCCTTTGCCCGGATAGGCGGTGTCCTCTATGCCGCGGCTGAAATATTCGATGGCGCGCTTCCTGTCGCCGGCCATGAAGTATGCGTCCCCCACGGCCAGGTAGACCAGCGCAAGCTGCTGGCCGAGCTGGCTGGTCCTGTCGTTTTTATGTTCGTTTATGAATGCCAGCCCGGATGAAAGGGTGCCCGGCCAGTCATTGGCGTTGAAGCGCGTCACCACTTCCACGAAACGGAAAAAATCGTTGTCCGGCTGCTTCTTCTCAAGCGCCTGCGCCATGGCTATGGCCTCGGCGTACTTCTTTTCGAATTGCAGATATATGCTTATCTTGAAAAGATTGGCCTCGGTTACAAAGAAACGGCCCTTGCTTATCGCCTGGTCTATGGACTGCAGGCCGCGTTCCTTGTCGCCGTGGATGAAGATGGCGCTCATCAGTTTCAGCGCGGACGGAAGCGTATCGGCGTAGTAATCCATTATGCCCAGGCCGAGGGCGGCGTCATGCGCGTTGGGGTTCATCTCCAGTGTTTTGCGCAGGTATATCTTGGCGTTGCTGCCGTTGGTGTAAGCCTTCCACCAGCGGCGCTTTACCGCGTACCAGCGGCCCACAAGGCCGTAGCCTACGCCGAGGCAGAAGCAGGCCGTGTCGTCCTGTTTGTTTTTCATCAGGGCGCGGCTGCGCTTTTCAGCCTCGTCTATGTAGGCGAAGAACTCGGTCTCGTAGGACCGCATGTCTTCTACGTTGTCGAAATTCTGGGAGAGAATCCACCACTGGAGGCCGGCAAGGGCCAGATAGCCGGCGGGATGGTCCGGATAGGCGGCTATCAGCCTCTTGAACTCGTTATCCGCCCTGTCGAAATCCAGGCGGTACATGTAGTCAAGGCCTTTTATCCAGGCGGTGTCAATCTGGGGATTGACGGAGAACTGGCCGTCAGAATTTGTCGCGGCTTGCAGCGGCGAAAATAAAAACAGCGCAAGAAGTATTGCTGCCGATAGTTTTTTTATCATGGCTCGCCTATGCCTCTCTACTGCCTATGGAAGTAGGCTATAAAATAATATATTTATTGGCAAGGATTGAAACGTCCGGCAGGCCGTTGCGGGGGTGGAAGGCCTATGCGGCTTCTGCTAGACTGTAAGCGTGCCGGGGAAGTTTATGGAAAGGTTGGGGGGGGGGGGGTATGGGGAAAAGATGGGAAGAGCTTCTGACCGAGGGCAAGCTTTTTGAGGTCCATGGGGACGAGGTGCGCTGCCTCGCCTGCGCGCATGCCTGCCTGATACGGGAGGGCCGGACCGGCCTCTGCCGCGTGCGCCGGAACATTGGCGGCAAGCTGATGGTTCCATACGGCTATGTCTCTTCCGCCGCGTGCGACCCGGTTGAGAAAAAGCCGTTTTTTCATTTTCTTCCGGGGGCGGGAGCTCTCTCGTTCGGGATGCTTGGCTGCAATTTCCGCTGCGCCTTCTGCCAGAACAGCGATATTTCCCAGATTTCCGGTTACGCCTCCGTGCTGGAAACCTCCCCCGAAGAGCTTTGCGTCTCGGCGCAATCCTGCGGCGCGAAGATACTTGTTTCCACCTATAACGAGCCGCTGATAACGGCGGAGTGGGCCCGGGCCGTTTTCGAGGCCGGGCAGGCCAAAGGCCTGCACTGCGCCTTTGTCTCCAACGGGTACGCTTCGGCGGAGGCCGTCGATTTCCTCCTGCCCGTTATAGACGCCTTCAAGGTGGACCTGAAATGCTTCAATGACGCGAACTACCGGAAAGTGACCGGCGGCGGCCTGACGCCCGTGCTGGAGACCATAAAGCGCCTTCATTCCCGCGGCGTGTGGGTGGAGGTGGTGACCCTCATCGTGCCGGGTTTCAACGATTCTCCGGCCGAAATGCTTGCCATAGCCGAGTTCATACACGGCGTGTCGCCAGACATACCGTGGCACGTCACGGCTTTCCATCCGGCTTACAGGATGACTGACGTTCCCTCTACGCCCGACGGCACGCTGCTCCGCGCGGCGGAAGCCGGCGTCGGCGCGGGGCTGCGGTATGTTTATGTAGGCAACACGGGGCCGCTTACGCGTCCCGGCGGCCGGGTGGGCTGGGAGGATACTTTGTGCCCGCACTGCGGCGCGGCGCTTGTCAGACGCCGTGGGTTTGCGATACTGGAAAACTGTCTGTCTGACGGGAAATGCCCCGGCTGCGGTAAAGACGTGCCGGGTGTGTGGCGTTAACTTTTAGGCTTCAGCTTCCGGAAAGGGTTTTCCTCAAGCGGGACGCGCCCGCCCATATAGCCGCCCAGAATGAAAGCCGCCATTACCGGAATCAATGCCAGTGTCTTGGAACTGAATTTGGCGTCGGATACCATCACCATGGCGACTATAAGGCATACGGCGCAGCCCAGGGCGAAACCGTAGTGCCTCATCTTGCGGTATTCAAGCATTCTGTTCATGAACATGACCGCGTAAAAGTGGGCGATGGCCGCCCCAAGGCTGAATACCGCGAAGGAAACTGAAGAGTAGGTGTGGGCCTTTTCCAGAACCTGGGAAGAGCCGTATTTCTGGACGAAATACTGTTCAAGAGCGTAAAGCGCGCCCGCGTCCGCGAGCGCGGCCAGCGACAGGCCCATGGTTACCGCCGTCATGTAAAGCAGGGACAGCAGCACCTTTTCCTTCAAGCCGTTTGGCGGTTCAATAGCCGAACCGGGCGAGTTGCTCGTGGTCATTTCTCCAGTTTTCAGTTACCTTTACGAACAGGGCCAGCAGGACCGGCCTGCCCAGAAAGGCTTCCATGGCCTTTTGCGACGTTTCGCGGAGCTTTGCTATCGCGCTGCCCTGCTTGCCGATGATGATGGGCTTCTGTGAATCGCGCTCCACATGTATGATGACGCGGATGGCGTCCTTCCGGCCTTTTTCTTCCTTGAAATCTTCCACTTCCACCGCGCAGGAATACGGTATCTCCTGCTGGTAAAGGGCCAGTATCTGCTGGCGGACTATTTCCGATACGAAATAGCGTTCCCAGCGGTCGGTCCATGTGCCGGGATCGAAATAGGGTGGGTGTTCGGGCAGGGATTCCACGGCGGCTTTTTCAAGAAGATGGACGCCGTTGCCGTTGGCTGCGGAAAGTTTGAACTTGCCCTTCAGCGCGGGCAGAATCTGCTCGTAACGCGCTATGACCTGCTCCACCAGCGCGGGCTGGGGTTTTTTGTCCATCTTGTTGATGACCAGGAACACCGGCACACTCAGGCCGGCGACTTCACGCGCCACCGCTTCCGCTTCCGGGCCGGGCATTTCCGGCTCTGCGATGAGGGCGACGGCATCTGCGTCTTCTGTAAGGGCCAGTTTCAGGCGGCCCAGCATGGTCCGCTGTAGGCCGTATTTCGGCTCAAGATAGCCCGGCGTGTCCACGAAAACCGCCTGCCAGCCTTCTCCCTCGCGCACGGCGATGATGTTGTCGCGCGTGGTCTGGGGTTTCGGCGTCACTATGGCGAGGTTTCCTCCCGCCAGCCTGTTCAATAAAGTGGACTTGCCGGCGTTAGGCACGCCGGCAAGCACGATAAAGCCCGATTTGAACCCCGCCATCTTATCGGGGCTTGAGCTGGGGGGTTACCCACAGCAGCAGTCCGGCGGCTTTGTCCGACTTGCGGATTTTTGGCTCGCCCACCAGCTCCTGCATGAACACTTCGCAGGCGTAGACAGTGCAGCCCTGCATCATGTGCCCGCCTATGGCGACGCCGTTCTCTCCAGAAAGGGTGATATGGGCGTGGACCATCGGCTTGTCGTCCATGAGGCTGACGTTGCCGGTAAGGTTGAGGATTTCAAGCTCCTCTTCCTTGTGGACTTTCACGTATTTCTTTTTCTTCTGGTCGAAGAAGCTGAAAGTGGCCGCGCTGACCGCGCCTATGGCGTTTAGCGTCGCGCACTTGACCTGGTTGTTGTGGCAGAACTCCTGCAGCTGCTCAAGAAGGTCTTCCCCCTTATTAAGCCGGAAAAGATAGGTCCGTCCTGTAAGATATGGTCTCTCTTCGGGCATACTCCCTCCTAAGTTGATATGCAATTGATAACTTTGATAATCCGCCGGGCAACGCCGCTTTCTTCAACGAAAAAGCCGCGGGCTTCCCCTGCCCCGCCGCCGCGTTACGCCGTCCAGATTTTAATTTCTTCTTGTCAACCTCTGCCCGTGTCCGCATCCCGTTGCCGGGTGGTCCGGCGTGCGGACACAAGCAATACTCTATTGTACAAAATTATCGTTTTCCCTCCCAAATCTTTTGAGGGGGCGGAGTGTTTTCCGTATTATTTTCCCCGTTGAAAGCCCGTCGCTTAAATGCTCCAATTAATGGTAGGGTTTCATATCCTTTTCATGGGGGCGAATGATTCATGGCTTCGGGAAAACCTTTTCTTTTGACAAAACTGGTCTCCATACTTGCCATCCTGCTGGTGATGATGATTCCACTGTTCATGGTGCGCGGGCAGGTCGAGGACAGGGAACGGACCTGCGCCTCTGCCGTGGGCGAGATAAGCCAGAAGTGGGGGGCTCCGCAGGAGGTGCACGGGCCAGTGCTGGCAATCCCGTTCACCAGGGTGAGGATGGTTGAAACCAGGCGCGAGGCCCGCAACGGAAGCGAAAAAACCATTATCGAGAGAAAGCCCGTGATTGAGACCGAAACGGCCTATTTCCTGCCGGAGACCCTTTCCGTGAGCGGGAGGCTCAATCCGCAGATACGCTACCGCGGCATATTCGAGGCCGTGCTTTTCACCGCCGCGCTGGAAATGAGCGGTACGTTCGCGCCGCCGGATTTCGAGAAACTGCAGATTCCGGAAAAGGATGTGCGGTGGAAGGACGCAGAGGTGCTGCTGGGCATATCCGACAGCCACGGCGTGCGCGAGAACATAGTGATGAGATGGGACGGAGTCCTCGGTTCGTTCAGTCCCGGCAGCTGTCCGGCCGTTTGGGGAAGTGCCGGCGTGATAGGCACCCGTGTTCCCTTCGACCGGGCGAAGAATGCCCACTCTTTCGACATAAAGCTCAGCCTCAACGGCAGCGGCGAGCTGTCGCTTGCTCCTTTCGGCAAGGAAACCCGGGTGGACCTTTCGTCCGACTGGCCGTCTCCCAGTTTTTCCGGAGCGTATCTCCCGACCAAAAGGAATGTGACCGCAAAATCCTTCAGCGCTTCCTGGGATATCTTCTATCTGGCCAGAAAGTTTCCGCAGCAATGGATCGGCGCGGACGTCAACTTCCGGAATTTCACTGAGGCGCTCTTCGGCGTTAAGCTGATAACCCAGGCCAATTCCTATCAGAAAACGCTTCGTTCCACCAAGTACGGAATGCTGTGCATATTGCTCACGTTCGTGGTTTTCTTCATGTTCGAAATATTCAACGTGAAGGCCGTTCATCCGGTGCAGTATCTGCTTGTCGCGCTGGCCCTGTGCCTGTTTTACCTGCTGCTGCTTTCTACGTCGGAATTCCTCGGGTTCGGACTGGCTTACCTTATCGCCGCCGCAGCGACGGTTTCCGTCATAACCGGTTACAGCAGGGCCGTGCTGGGAGGCGGAGCCCGCGCTCTGGTGATGGGGGGAGTCCTCTCCCTGCTCTATGGATATTTTTACGTTCTGCTTCAGCTTGAGGACTATGCCCTGCTCATGGGCAGCGTCGGGCTGTTCGCCGTTCTCGCCTTTATAATGTACTTCACCCGCAGGGTGGACTGGTACGCTGGCGACAGACCTTTATCCTGAACGTGGCAGGGCCGGAATGTTTTGCTAAAATATTCCGTATTAAAATAACGGGTAGGCCGCGCGGGACGTGCCGCGCGCGCGAAATTCACATTATGAAAATGCTCAAAACTCTTTTATACGCAATGCTTCTGATGCTTCCTTCAGCCGGGTGGTGCGCCTCCGGGTGCGACCGGCGCTCCGCCGCCGCGTCAGACCCGGCGGCGCTCATCTCCGCCTGCGACGACGCCATAGCCGCGTGGGGCAGGGAAGACGGCGATGAAAAGCTGTCCGCCTTTTATTTCACAAGGGCCGGCGCTTATGGAGACCGCGAGGATTACGACCGCGCCATAGAGGACCTTTACAAGGCCATCGAGCTTACTCCTTCCGTGGCGGAAATATACATGAAGCGGGGAACCTTCTACAACCGTTCCGGCCATTACCGCAAGGCAGTGGAAGATTTCACCATTGTCACCCGCAAGAAGCCCAACAGCAAGGCCGAGGCCTGGGCTTACTATAACATGGCCATAGCCTACAGCCTGATGGGGCAGGAGAATGTGGGCGCGACCTATCTGAAAGTGGGCCAGAGCCTCGCTCCCGACCTGCACGGCAAATACCTGAAGGAACTGGAGTTCTTCCGCCAGAAGCAGGAGCGCAGGCTGGCGGAAGCTTCCGCCGCCTGTTCCAAGGGCAAGGAGCTGGCCCTCTCCGGGAAATTCGACGACGCCCTCGCGGCTTTCGACGGCGCGATAAAGCTGGAGCCGGAAAATCCAGATTACACCAGCTGGCGCGCTTCCGTGCGTTACGACCTGGGGCAGTATGACAAGGCGCTTGCGGAACTTTCGTCCGTTCCGCGGGAGAACCAGTGGAACTACTATATCGGCCTCTCCCAGATAAGGCTGGGCGATTTCGAGGCGGCCAAGGTCGCCCTTGAGGCGAGCACCCACGACGAGCCTCCGCGGAACCGCGAAAAATACGTCGCGGCTGAAGCGAAGCAGTGGCTGGACCGGATTGCCCTTTACCAGCAGAACTACAAAAAGGCCCTTGAGCTTGACGCAACGCCGGACACCAAAGGGGCGCTCGCGGCGGCCCAGGCGGCGTTGTCCGCCATAGAAACCCGCGAGGCAAAAAGCCTTGTTAAAAAGGAAACCGACCTCATCGCCCGGCAGGCTGCCGCCTCGAAGCGGAACATACTCATATTCATAGTGCTTGCGATCATGGTGGGCGGAGGCACGCTTGTAGGTGTGCTGGGGTTCAAGACGTTCAAGAGCTTCCGCGCCCGCCAGGAGCAGCAGAAGCAGGATTATATCGCGAAGATAAGCGGCCATTCCCCGCGCGAGATGGTCATGGCCTATTTCGAGTACAAGGGCGTGCATCCCGAAGACGCGCAGCGCGTGCTCATGCATATAAAGGACAAGGTGGCGGAATCGCGCGATCTGGAGATAATCCGCCATGTGCTGCCCGAACTGCCGGCGGCGGCAAAAAAGGATTTCGTCCTCGCCGCCGCGGAGTCTCTCCTCCGCACGGGTAAATTCCAGGAGTCGCTGGACGCGCTGCTGCTGGTCAACAACATTCCTCACGCGCAGTGGGGGGAAAGGGAGATAGCCGTTTTCCGCACCGCCCATATTATCTGCGACCCCACCATACTCAAGGGTACGGGAAAGGCCGATCCCGCCCTCTGGCATCAGGATATAGGCAAGGAAGCCTATCTGTCCCTGGCCCGCGTCTATGCCGACCGCAAGGACCACGGCGCGGTTATGCAGGTGCTGTCAAAGATGCCGGTCTATAAATGGGAGGACGCGCACTGGAAACTTTATCTGGACGCGATGCGCGGCCTCAATATGCTGGACAAAACCAACATGGGCCAGATGCCGGCAAATTTCCGCATGCAGGTGATGGAGGAGCTTTTTGTTTCCGGCAACATCCCGAGGGTGTGGGAGTTCATCTCCATGGAGCCGCGCCAGAACTGGCTGCCGGAGTACTATTTCTACGCGTTCTGCCGCTCGCTCACCCGCCATTTCGACGAGGCGTGGGAATACGTCAAGGAGTTTTACGAGAAGTTCGACCTGGCCAAAAACCAGCAGGTTCTTTACATGATGGGCGCGGGCTGCGAGCTTGCCGGCCGGCCGGACAGGGCCGCCGAGGCTTACTCCAAGCTGATGGCGGCCGACCCTTACTACAAGGACACGCGGGCCCGCGTCGACTTTATAAAGAACGGGCAGCTCGCCACGCTCAAGCCGTCGGCGGCGGAAATCCTGGCTCCGATTCTTCCCAAGGGTTTTACGCCTAAAAAACCGGCGGCGTGAGCCTTGCCGTCCTTTCCTGCCTCGCCCGCCTTGTTCAGGCGGGCGTTTTTATTGCGGGCTTGCCTGCCTTCCGCTTTTGTATAATTTAAGAAAGGAAATATTAATCTCTTCGGAGGATTATAATGGGCAACACAGTTTCTTATAAAGAGCTTGGTTTCGTCAACACGCGGGAGATGTTCAAGGACGCGATGAAGAACCACTACGCGGTTCCCGCCTACAACTTCAATAACATGGAGCAGATCCAGGCCATAATCACGGCCTGCGTTAAAAGCAAATCACCCGTCATATTGCAGGTTTCCAAGGGCGCGCGCGATTACGCCAACGCCACACTGCTGCGCTGGATGGGCCGCGGCGCGGTCGAAATGATGAAGGAGCTTGGCAACCCCGTTCCGGTCGCACTTCACCTTGACCACGGCGATTCTTTCGA
>CAYPTM010000014.1:0-18965 GCA_964413345.1 uncultured Elusimicrobiales bacterium | reverse complement strand
TACGGGCGTCGAGTCCCGCCTCCTCCACCGAACCGAGGACCACCGTCATGTCTATGTTCAGCGGAACGCAGGAGGGGCCGAACATCTTCCAGAGAGGTATGCCGGCGCTGCGGGTGACGGCATCGAGCAGGGCCATTTCGACCGCGGTGCGCGCGCAGGCGTTTTCCGGATAGCGTTCCTTGACCGCGCAGGAGATGTGCATGAAAGACGCCGCGTCGGAACCCGGCAGAAAACGCGCCGCTTCCTTTAAATTGGACAGCGTGGCGGCCTGGGTCTCTCCCGTGATGTGGGCGGCGGGTGCGGCCTCGCCGAATCCATGGACGCCGTTCGCCAGCTCCACTTCCAGCAAAACGTTTTCAAGCTCGTTGTGGGCGCCGGTGGCAATCTTGAACGGCTGGTTGAGCCGGGCGCGAAGCGGCTTTACCGAAACTTTTTTTATTATCGTTCCCTTCATTGTTTTTCTCCCTTGCCCTGTTCGACAAGCCAGCCAAGATAGGCGTGCATGAACGGGGTCAGGTCGCCATCCATGACGCCCTGCACGTCGGAAGTCTCGTAGCCGGTGCGGTTGTCCTTGACCAGCTGGTACGGCATGAAAACGTAAGAGCGTATCTGGTGGCCCCAGGCGATGTCGCCTTTCTCGGAGTAGTGCTTTTCCAGTTCCGAGCTTTTCTTGTCCAGCTCCACCTGATAAAGCTTGGCTTTGAGCATCTTCATGGCGTTGAGACGGTTCTGATGCTGGCTGCGCTCGTTCTGGCACTGCACCACTATGCCGGAAGGGATGTGCGTTATGCGGATGGCGGTTTCAACCTTATTGACGTTCTGCCCGCCGGCCCCGCCCGCCCGGTAGGTGTCTATCTTGATATCCTTGTCCTCTATCTTGATTTCTATTTCCTGCTCGATGTCGGGCAGGACGTCGCAGGAGGCGAAGGAGGTATGGCGGCGCTTGTTGGCGTCGAAAGGGGAGATGCGGACAAGGCGGTGGACGCCGTTTTCGCTCTTGAGATAGCCGTAGGCATGGCGGCCCTCGACGAAAAGGGTGGCGGTGCGGATGCCCGCCTCGTCGCCTGACTGGAGGTCCGTCACCGTCAGCTTGAAGCCGCTGCGCTCTGCCCAGCGGGAAAGCATGCGCATAAGCATCTCCGCCCAGTCGCAGGCCTCGGTGCCGCCGGCGCCGGCGTGGATGGCGACCAGCGCGCCCAGCTTGTCGTTCTTGCCGGAGAGCTTTATTTCGAAATCCATGTCGCGCAGCAGGTTCTGCGTCTTCTCGAGGTTGCGCATTATCTCCTCGAGCTCGCCGGGATCGCCCATCTCTCGCGCCAGTTCCAGGTGGGCGGAGGCGTCGTCTATGGCCTTGGCCGCGCGGGAGAAGCGCTCGACATCGTTCTTGAGGTCGCTGAGTTCCTTGAGCGCGCCCTGCGCGTTCTGCGAATTGTTCCAGAAATCGGATGAAGCGGCCACAGCCTCGCGCTCCTTAATGATAGCGCGTTTCTTTTCCACGTCCATCAGCACGCCAAGCGCCGAGAGCTTTTTGGAGAGCTCCTCTATCTTGTTGGCGGCATCCTTGAATTCTATATGTTCTGCCATAATGTAATCCTATTCTATAATTTTGGAAAATCCTTCACTGTCCGCTTTTGACGGCGCGCCAGGCTTTGACACCCTCGCGCAGAGTCTGCGCGTGTATATCAACAAGGTCATCCCTCTGCCGCGCGTAGCCGCCCGCGACCACGGACGCTACCGCTATGCCAAGCCGCAACAGGGTGGAGAAGACGAACCCGTCTCTGACCGCGAGGTCCTCCTTCGTGAGGGCCAGCCCGCCGAGCAAATCCCCCTCGTAAGGGTCCGCCCCGGCCACATACAGCGCAAGCTGCGGCTTGAACACTGAAAGCGCCTTGTTAAGCCCCCCCGCCAGCGCGTGCATGTACTGCGCGCCGTTGCAGCCGGGCTCCAGTTCCACATCCAGGGAACTGACGGCCTTCGTCTCCGGGAATATATTCCGGTTGTGCAGCGAAAGCGTGAAAATATCATCCCTTCCGGCGAATATCGCGGCGGTCCCGTTGCCCTGATGCGCGTCAAGGTCCACTATCAGTACGCGCTTAACGCCAAGGCGGGCTATGGCATGGGCGGCGCCGACGGCCGGGTCGTTGACCAGGCAAAAACCGTAGCCGCGGTCACGCAGCGCGTGGTGCCCTCCTCCGCCGGCGTGAAGGCCCAGCCCGCACTTTACCGCCATCTCGCAGGCGAGCATGGTTCCCCCGCAGGCCAGTATGTGCGCGTAACAAAGTTCCTTGGTGCTCTTCAGTTGCGCGAATGCCTCGTCCTCTTCACTCAGGGAAGCGTTCCACGCCTTCTCCACCCATTCCGGCGAATGGACCAGCAAAAGGTCCTCCTTGACGGGAAACGGGGGCGCGATGATATCTTCCGGAAGTACAGTACCATCCTCCACCAGCCGCATGGCTGAAGCGTAGAACTTGCCCGAGACGAAAGCGTTCGCGTCGGACACGAGCGTATACTGGGGAGAAGTTATTATCTGTGGAGGCATCAGAACAGTATGCAGGCGACGAGGAACGCGGCGAAAACGCCCGCGCACAGCAGGGAGAAAAGCTCCCCGTGCCTGACGTAGAAAGTATCGCCCGCGCCTTGGGGAACGGGCAGCTCGAAAACGGAAGTGAACTCCTTCATGAGCGGCGAGGCCATGCGCACCCGGCCCATGTGGTCCACCCAGCCGGAAACCCCGGTATTGGCGGCGCGGGCGACGGGCATGCGCGTTTCGGCGGCTCGTATCGCGTTGACGGCAAAATGCTGCTCGGGGCCGGCGCTGTCCAGATACCACGCGTCATTTGTGGTGCTTATGGCGAAGCGGGCCCCGTAGGCCGCGCTCTCGCGCCAGAGGTAGGAGAACATCGTTTCATAACAGATGACCGAACCGAACTTCATGCCGTCAACCGCGAGAAGCGGCTGGTCGCGCCTTCCCGGGACGAACTCCCCCATAGCGCTGAGCAGGGGCACTATGCCGGACAGCGCCCCCCGGAACGGAACATATTCGCCGAAAGGGACAAGCTGGCGTTTGTCGTATATGCCCGCGATACGGCCGTCCGGTCCGAAAAGGTAGGCGGACACATAGGATTTTTTATCCCGTTCCGATATTGCGCCGACCATCTGGTAAGCCTGCGTCCTGACCGCGATTGAACTCAACCAGACCTTGTAATCCCCATGCTCTATCCAGTCCGGAAGCGAAGCTTCCGGCCAGACCACCAGGCGGGGTTTCTCGGCGCTGACAAGCTCCACCTGGCGCTTCAGGACTTCCTCTATCAGCGGAGCCTGGACAGGGTCCCACTTGTTGTACTGGTCGATATTCGGCTGAAGCACGGCTACCCGAACCGAAGTCTCCGGCTTCACGTCAGCAGGATTCAGGGAAAGCTGATGCCTGCCGTAAAGGAAAACAAGCGCAGCGGCCGCAGCCGGAATGGCCAAAGTCTTCCATTTCATTTTCCATGGATGGGAGTCGAAGAAGACCCAGGCAAGCGCCGCCCCCCACCAGACAATAAGGAAGGCAAGCCCGTGCACGCCGGTAAACGAAGCAAGCTGAAGGAAAGAGGGATACTGCCATTGCGTGTAGCCGAGCATGAACCACGCGAACCAGGTCGCGTATTTGCACAACAGTATGCGAATCCATTCGACAGTGGCGAAACCGGCCGCCGCCGCGACCGGAAACCAGCCCGGGCCGGCCGTCTTGAACAGAAAGGAATACCAGCCGAAAAGGGCCCACTCAAGCCCCATCAGCGCGCACAGCATGATAAGGGCCAGTCCGGCCACGGGAGCGGGCAGCCCGCCTCCGTGCGCGGCTATGTAAATCCAGTAGAGCGTTACCAGGTAAAAGACGAAACCGGCGGACCAGGCATAGAAAGCGGCAAGCCACGCCCTGCGCGCGCGAAGCGCGGCGTAAACCACCGGCGCAATGGCAAACCACGCCATGAAACCAAGGTTGAATTTGGGACAGGAAAGACCCAGCAGCAGTCCTCCTCCCACGGAAAACAGCAGGGGTCTTAAATCCGCCTTATGAATGTCTGGCAACGGCAATCCGCCTTGCATAACGCAAAGCCCCGCAAACTGCGCGGGGCTTTTCGACTAGAGGTCTTTGCCGCAGCACTTTTTGTATTTTTTCCCGCTGCCGCAGGGGCAGGGGTCGTTGCGGCCTATCTTGCCGCGGGCGGGAGCGTCCTCGGCCGCGTGCTGGGGCGCCGGATGGGCCATGGGCCGGGAAACCGGGGCGGCGGCCCGGAACTCAGCCTCAAGCCGGGCCTGCGCCTCCTGCTCCTCGCGGCTGGGAGGCGGCTGCACCTTGAAAAGGAAGTCCACCATCTGGTCCCGCACCTTGGCCAGCATGGCCTGATAAAGGATGAAGGATTCCTTCTGATACTCGATAAGCGGGTCCTTCTGCGCGTAGGCGCGGAAACCGACGCTCTTCTGCAGATGGTCCAGTTCGTACAGATGATGCTTCCAGGCCTGGTCGAGAAGCTGGAGCAGGAGCATCCTTTCGAGCTCCTTGAAATCCACCCCGCGGGAGGAGAACAGCTCCACGCGCGCGGCGTAGACCTTGCCCACCTTTTCGCGGACTTCAGCTATGACGGTATCGCGCGGTATCTTGGCGAGCTCGTCTTCCTCATACTTGAACTCCACGCCAAAGGCGTGCTGTATGAAGGAACCGAGACTGGCCCTGTCCCAGAGCTGCACATGCTCGTCCTTGGAGGCCCAGCGGTCAAACGCCTCGTCGAGAACCTCGTCCAGCATTTCCGAGACACGGTCGCTGACATCCTGCCCGTCCAGTATGGAATTTCGGAAGTTATAGATGGCGGTTCTCTGCTGGTTCATGACCTTGTCATAGTCCAGCAGCTGCTTGCGGGTGTCGAAGTTGCGTCCTTCCACGCGGCGCTGGGCGGATTCTATCTGGCGGCTGATAAGGCCGCTTTCTATGGCCTCGCCATCCTCCATGCCCAGCTTTTCCATTATGCCGATAATCTTGTCCGAACCGAACAGGCGCATGAGCTCGTCATCAAGCGCGACGAAGAAGCGGGACGCGCCGGGGTCGCCCTGGCGGGCGCAGCGGCCGCGAAGCTGATTGTCTATGCGGCGGGACTCGTGCCGCTCGGTACCTATGACGTGCAGCCCGCCCTGGTCCACCACCGCCTTCTGGCCGTCGGTGTCCGGCGGGTTGCCGCCAAGGATGATATCCGTTCCGCGGCCCGCCATGTTGGTGGCTATGGTAACGGCGGCCTTGCTGCCGGCCTGCGCTATTATCTGCGCCTCCATCTCGTGATGCTTGGCGTTGAGGACCTGATGGGGTATCGCCTTGGCCTGAAGCATGGCTGAAAGCGCTTCCGATTTTTCAATGGAGCGGGTGCCCACCAGTACGGGGGCGCCTTTTTTCCAGAGGGCTTCGATTTCCGTCACCACGGCGGCGAACTTCTCCTTCTCGCTCTTGTAGACCAGATCGGCGTAGTCGATGCGGGTGCAGGGGCGGTTGGGCGGTATCTCGACCACGTCCAGCTTGTATATTTCCCAGAATTCCTCCGCCTCGGTCATGGCCGTGCCGGTCATGCCGGAAAGCTTCTTGTAAAGCTTGAAGAAGTTCTGGAAGGTGATGGTGGCCAGGGTCTGGTTTTCTTCCTTGATGCGAAGGTTTTCCTTGGCTTCGACGGCCTGGTGCAGGCCGTCCGACCAGCGGCGGCCCGGCATGAGGCGGCCGGTGAACTCGTCCACGATGATGACCTCGCCGTCCTTTACAACGTAATCCACGTCGCGGTCGTAAAGGTGGTGGGCGCGCAGGGCCTGGTTGAGGTGGTGCACCCATTCCGCCTGCACGTTGTCGTAAAGGTTGGTCACGCCGAGGAATTTCTCGGCCTTGGCCACGCCGTCGTCAGTGAGAGTGACGTTATGGGCCTTCTCGTCCACTATGGCGTCATAACCCTTGCCGAGGTCCTCGCCGGAATACTTGGCGGCGATTTCCTCCTTGTCGGTGATGAAGCGCACCTTGAGCGAGGGGACTATGCGGTTGACGATGTAGTACTTCTCCGTCGATTCCTCGGCCGGGCCGGAGATGATGAGCGGGGTGCGGGCCTCGTCTATGAGGATGGAGTCCACTTCGTCCACTATGGCGTAGTTGAGGGGGCGCAGCACGCGCTCCTCCGCGCGGATGACCATGTTGTCGCGGAGGTAGTCGAAACCGATTTCGTTGTTGGTGACGTAGGTTATGTCGCAGCGGTACATCTCCTGCCGCTCGGAATTGCGCATGTCGTGCAGGATGTAGCCGACCTTGAGCCCGAGGAATTCGAAAACAGGGCTCATCCAGTTGCGGTCGCGGCGGGCGAGGTAATCGTTGACCGTTACGATGTGTACGCCCTTCCCGGATACGGCGTTAAGGTAAGCCGGCAGCGTGGCGACGAGGGTCTTTCCCTCGCCGGTGCGCATTTCGGATATGCGCCCCTTGTGCAGCATCATGCCGCCCAGCAGCTGCACGTCGTAATGGCGCAGGCCGATGGTCCGGCTGGAGGCTTCCCGGACAGCGGCGAAGGCTTCGGGGAGGATGTCGTCCTCGGTCTCGCCGTCGGCGAGGCGTTTGCGGAATTCGTCCGTCTTTGCTTTAAGCTGCTCGTCGGAAAGAGCCTTGTATTCGGCTTCCATGCCGTTTATCGCGTCCACCAGGGGCGCTATGCGCTTGAGGTCGCGCTCGCTCTTGGTGCCGATGAAGGTTTCAACCAGTTTTTTAATCATATGTCCTCTGTTTAATTTTAAAAAATCCGAAAACGCGGCCTGCCGCCATATCGCGAGGCGGGTGTTCCGCGAAAAACTCCTATACACTCATTTAACAATTTTACGTCCGCGGGGCACAATATGTATACTCAAATGATAATATTACGTTTTACCGCAAACAGGAGGAGCCACAATGGTTTTCCGCGAAGCCATAACCTATTTTCTTGACGAACTGCTCCATGTGTCGAAAGTGCATGACGCGGCGCAGAACGGCCTTCAGGTGGAAGGCCGCCAGATGGTCAAAAAAATAGCCTTCGGCGTGTCCGCGTCTGAACAGCTCTTCCTCGCGGCGGCGAAGGCGCAGGCTGACATGGTCATTGTGCACCACGGCCTGTTCTGGAACGAGGGGATACGGGTGACCGGCCCCATGAAAAAACGGCTGACCCCCCTGTTCGCGGCGGACATTTCACTGCTGGCATACCATCTCCCGCTGGACAAGCATCCCGTGCACGGCAACAACGCCCGTCTTCTGCACGCGATCGGCGCCAAAAACCTTGCCCCCTTCGGCGCATACAAGGGCGAGCTTATCGGATTCTCCGGCAAACTGCCGCGCCCGCAGCCTGTCAGGGAAATTGCAGCGAAACTGGAAGCCTTCTGCGGAGCTCCCTCACTCGCGCTGTTCAACTTCGGCAATGAAAAGGTGGACAGCGTGGCCGCGGTCAGCGGAGGGGGCGGGGAATTCATGGCAGAGGCAGTCGCGGCGTCCACGGGGCTTTTCATAACCGGGGAAGCGCCTGAACCTGCGCAGGAATACTGCCGGGAAAGCGGGCTCAACTATCTGGCGCTCGGACACTACAACTCCGAAAAGGCGGGGGTGCAATCACTGCAGGAACTGCTGAAAAAGAAATTCGCGGTGGAAACCGTCTTCATCGACTGCCCGAACCGTTTCTGAGCAATCATCCCAAAACAAGAAGGCCCGCGCTTAATGCGCGGGCCTTTCTTTTTAAAAACCAGCTCTATTCTACTTCTTCGCGGGCTGAGCGCCGTTGACTGAACCCATAACACCAGCTGTCTTGGGGTTTTCCATGAGCGCGGCCGCTATCTTTGGATTGGTGAGCATGAAGGCAATCTGCGGATTGGCCAGCGATATCTGCTGAATCTTGTCGGGATCGTTAAGTATGGACTGCGCCGCGGGACTGTCTATGAGGGTGTCTATCATCTTGCTGGAGCTTATGGCCTCCAGCACCTTCTCATTGTTGAGCACCTTCTGCACGACGGGGTTGTTTATGAAAGTATTGACCTTGGAAGACTTGGTCATGAATTCCATGAGGGCCTTCTCGTCATTGAGCAGGGGCTTTACGGTCGGACGATTGGTGAAGCCGTCTATCAGCGTCTTGCTGTTCATCATCATGCCGACAAAAGCAGGCTGCTTCTCCATAATCATGCCCACCATGTCGGTTATCGCGCCGCGCGTGCGGGAAATTATATCCATCCTTTTTTCCTGGTCCACGCTGAGCTTGGAATAGCCCCTGTTGCTTCCCGCCGCCTGCCCGGAACCGCCGCTCCCGGCCTTGGCGGCCCGGTCGGCATCCTCTCTCGCGGAACTGCCTCCGCTGGGGGTCGTGCCGCCGACGCCCACCGGGCGGTCGGCCTCGCTGCCACCGTAGGATATCAGGCCCACGCTGCTTTCCGGCTGCTTTATCGGCGTCTCTATGGTGCCGGGTTCCTGCGGGGTGTCCACGGTCCGCTTGACCTCTATCTGCGTGTGGAAAGCGTTGCGCTGGCTTTCGGAAAGTTCAAGGTCAGAAGAGTTAAGCTTCCGCACCCACAGCGCCAGCGGATAAGCCAGCAGAACGAACAGCGGCAGCAGGAACATCCATATCGGAAGGCTGCGTTTTTCCTGCGGGGAACTCGGGGCTTCCTGCTCCTCGTTCGGGTCCTGCCCTTCGGGGTTTTCGTTTGCCATATGAGCTCAGTTGGCCGTTACCTTCTCCATGCGGCTGGCCAGGCCCGCTGTTTTGGGATTGGAAGAAAGAGAACTGACAAAATTGGGATTGGTAAGTACGGTGACAAGCGCCGGATTGGACATGACGACACGCTGAAGCGAGTCCGAATCCCCGCACGCGGATGCTATGGCGGGGTTGTCCATCAGCTTGTCCATCACCTTGCTGTTCACCACTATGTCCAGCAGTTCCTTGTCCCCGGCGATGGACAGCAGGGCCTGGCTTGAAAGAAGCTTCTGCGCCTCTGGATTGGTGTTTATGTAATCCACCACCGTGTCCTTGTTCCTGAGAGCGCCCACCCCGCCCAGATTCCTGAGGGCGATTTTGGCCACGAGGTCGTTGTTGAAAAACACCTTCGCCAGCGTTTTGTTGCCCGTCACGACTTTAAGCGCCATCGAGGAGAAAGTCTGCCCGCCCGATAGAAGCGTTTTCTTTATTTTCGACATGGCGGGATGGTCCTGCGGGATCTCCTCCTTAGGGGAGGAGGAGGTGACAACCTGGAAGCTGCTGTAGTACACCATCATGGAGCTTTGGCTGGGCTGCAGCGCCACCTGCGGGAGCTGGGATTGCTTGCCCGCATCGGCTATGTTCACGCCTTTGCGGGCGTCGGCCGCCGCCGTAGAGGGGGATGCGAACGGATTGCCGCGCCCTTTCTGCGGGGGCGCGCTCTCCTCCGCGTCGCCGCGGAACATCCACACGCCGAAAACCACCAGTCCCAGCACGTAAAGCGGGGAAAGGTAAAGCCATATTTTTTTAAAATCGGCTTCCTTCTTCTGTTCTCCGGTTGTCATTAGTTAACAGTGTATCACCAATACAAAGGCTATTCAAGCCCGTTCGGCGGCACTTCAGCAGCAGCCGCTTCCATCATCTGACGAGCAGCCGCAGGAAGGCTCCCTGCCCGTAATCGCGCCCGTTATGATTGCGGTGGCGCAGCCCACGCCGTGATTCACGGACAGCGCCCCGGCCGGACAGTTCTTCGCGCAGGCCCCGCATTCCATGCAGGAGTCCAGGTCGCGAACCGAGGCGCGGCCTTCACGCATTTCGATAACGGCATGGGGGCAGACCTGCGTGCATACGGCACAGCCGGAACATTTGGCGGGATCAAGCTTCAGAGTGGCGACATTCTTGAGGTATTTCATCTTGCAAGCCTCCAGTAAACCCACAGGCCGAGCCCCACCACTGCGCATGCTATCTGAAGCGGCACGGCAATACGCATCTCGCGCCGGACGCCCGTTATCCCGGTGAACGTCGACGCGCCGGTGAAATTCATGCCTATGAAGGACGCCGAAGCCGACGACATCAACGCCGCGGCCAGCCAGGGTGTGCCGGCCAGAGGAATCAGCGGCCCAACCGCCAGCGGGGCCGCCAGTCCAAGCACGGCCCCCTTGCCGGAGAAACTGCGCAGAGGGACCGCGGGCAGGAACGCGGGGACCAGCACCGCCCCGCAGAAAAACGCCGCCACTATCAGGAGACCGAGCACCGGGTCCGGCAGCATGGCCAGAAACGCGGCAGGCAGGAAGTATTTGCCGAATGTCACGATTTCCATCGGTGAAAGGGCAAGCCTGTCCAGAAATCCGAAGGAAACGCGCCGCATTTCCGGCGAAGCCTTCATACCGGCGTCCAGGAAGCGCGGCAGGTCGCCCGCGCGGACCGGCCCGTAAACCACGCTGAAGCCGGAAAGCCCCTTCACGACATGCTGCCTTATGCCCGGAGCGCCAAGCTGCGGGCATATGACCGTGCGGTGGTCTACAATCTCCTCCAGCTTTTCGGACAGGATGCGCCCCATAAGCTCCATGGTGCCGAATGTTCCCTTCCCGGCGGCGCACCAGACGTTTATCCCTTTCGTGTCCAGCACCAGAATCCAGCCGTCGCGACCGGCCAGCGACGAGCGCAGTATGTCGAAACTCATCTTGTAGTTGGCGGAAACGAAAACCGGGGAACGTCTGTCCGGCTTGCCCAGCCGGTAGAGTCCCGGTTCCACGCGGTAATTCATCCTGCCTATGCCCCAGCGGGCTTTCCATGCGCCAAGACGGTCCGAGAAAGTAATGACGGAATCAGTTTCACGCATGGGAAGTTTCCCCCAGAAAGTATTTGCGCTTTATCCACAGCGCAACATTTACCAGGCCAATCAAAACAGGCACCTCCACCAGCGGCCCGATGACCGCGGCGAAAGCCGCGCCGTGCCCGATTCCGAAAGTCGCCACCGCCACGGCTATGGCCAGTTCAAAATTGTTGGAGGCAGCCGTAAAGGAAAGAGTCGCGGCCTGGGCATAATCAGCCCCGGCCTTTCCGCTCATCCAGAAGGAGAACAGGAACATGACCGCAAAATATATCAACAGCGGGACCGCAATCCGCACAACATCCAGAGGAACCTGAACGATGTTTTCGCCCTTTATGGAGAACATGACAATTATGGTAAACAGCAGGGCCACCAGCGTAATGGGGCTTATGACCGGGATGAATTTCGAGGCGTACCATTCCCGTCCTTTCGCAGCTATAAGGCTGAAGCGGGTCACAATGCCGGCGATGAACGGAATGCCCAGATAAATAAATACGCTCTTCGCAATCTCACCCATAGTGATATTGACCACCGCGCCCCTGAGCCCGAACCAGGCGGGCACAAGAGTTATGAAGAAGTAGGCGTAAACAGAAAAGAAGAGAACCTGAAAGATGGAATTGAACGCCACAAGCCCGGCGCAGTATTCACAGTCCCCCTCGGCCAGGTCGTTCCACACGATGACCATGGCTATGCATCTGGCAAGACCTATCATTATCAGGCCGACCATGTACTCCGGCCTGTCGCGCAGAAATATGACGGCAAGGGCCGTCATAAGCAGCGGACCGACAATCCAGTTCTGTGCCAGAGAGAGAGCCAGCACCTTCCTGTTTTTGAAAACGCGGCCCATCTCCTCGTATTTCACCTTCGCGAGCGGGGGGTACATCATCAGGATGAGGCCTATGGCTATCGGGATTGAAGTGGTGCCCACGCTCGACGCCTCGTTGAAACGCGTGACCGCCCCGGGCCAAAGCCAGCCGAGCAAAACTCCGGCCGCCATCGCGGCGAATATCCACACCGTAAGGTATCTGTCCAGAAACGACAACCGCTTGACGCTGCATCCCATATATTATCTCCTTGAACTGCTCATGAAGCCCCGTTCGCCAGGCCAGGCAGGTTCTCCACAAAACTTTTAATCTCGTCACGCACCCGGCGGTAATGGCCGAGGGCTTCCTCCTCGGTCGGAGCGGTCCGCGCAAGAAACGGAGGGTCGTCAAAACCAGCATGAATTTGTTTCGCGCCGCCCCAGTATACCGGGCAGGCCTCCCTCGCGCGGTCGCAAACGGTTATCACATAATCGAAAGACTCGTTCCGGAACTCGTCCAGATGCTTTGCGCGATGGGAGGAAATATCGATGCCCGCCTCTTTCATCACCGCCACGGCACGCGGGTCCACCCGGGAAGGGGCAACGCCCGCGGAGAAAGCCCGCGCCTTCCCTTTGTGCATGGCATTGACCCATCCTTCCGCCATCTGGCTGCGGCAGGAATTACCCGTGCACAGAAAAAGTATTTTCAGCATAACCCCTCAAAAAACCGGAACGACATATTTCCCGCAAAGCCATATCCCCGCGAGGACAAACACGACTCCGGTAGCCAGCCGGGCCGCCTTCTCCAGCCGGGCCATGCCGTCATAAAACCGTCCGGCGGACCTAAGGCCAAGCGCCGCCATGACGGCGAACGCGGCGACCGGCAGTCCGGTGCCGAGCCCGAAAAGGGTGGGCAGCATAACCGGCGACATTTCCCTGCTGGCCATCGGCACCAGACCGCCGAAGAAAAGAGCCGCGGAAACCGGACAGAAGGAAAGGGCGAACAAAACGCCCATCAGGAAGGCCGGCAACACTCCCCTGCCACGCGCCAGTAATCCGTCACCGGCCGAGAAGGAAAGAAAATCCAGCCGGATTACGCGCAACAGAAAGAGACCGACAAGAACAAGCAGCGGACCAAGCACCTGATTACCGTGCCGCTGAAGAAAGAAAGAGACGCCGGGAGCGGAAATCAGGCTTTTGACCAGAAGGAAGCCAAGCGCGACATAGGCCAGCACTCTTCCCAGAACATAGGCGAGTCCGCAGCGCAGAACGCTGCCTGTTTCGGAAAGGCTCCTGCCGATATATGAAACCGCCGCGATATTGGTGGCCAGAGGACAGGGGCTTATGGCCGTCATCAGCCCGAGCCAGAATGCCCCCACCGCGGGTATGGAAACATCAGGCGTCAACGGGCCCCCAGCAGTTTCAGGACGCTGCCTTTCACATAGGCCAGGAATTTATCACGGTCCCCGGCATACATCCATATTTTGTCCAGGTTTTCCCATTGGCCGGGCTTGCCGCCACGCTCTGGCTGAATAATCACGCTCTTGGCCACAAGCTTGTATTCATCCACAAAATGCCCGTTCGCCGGTTCTTCCACGTTTACAGGCAAGAACACAACCCTGCCCGCGTATGTGCCGCTGGAAAAACCCAGTTCCACCGCCTCCCGCGTGTATTGCTCTATCCTTCGGCAGGTAACGCAGCGCGCGCTTCCATGAAAGTAATAAACCTTCATGGTGGTCTCCTCCCGCACCGCTTTCCTCGACTGAGTGGACGCGGTTTTGCGGCCAGAAGGCTTCCCGCCCGCGCTGTTCCGGCCGGAGGCGTGGGCAAAAGTTCCGCCAAGCAGCATCAGCGGGCACAGGACAACAAAAAGGAAACGCAGACTAGAGAAGTTTTTTGGCGGCTTCACAGGCTTTTCCTATGTTTTCAACGGTGGCGGGCGATTTACCCTTTTCAAAACCCAGGTCGGTAAGACGCAGATGAGCGAATTTCGAGACACCGGCCTTCTCCATGACCTTTTTGCCGCAATCGGTCGGACAGCCGTCAATAACCAGAACCCTGTCAGCCCCGGAGGCCGATGCCACGTAACCGCTCAACCCGGCCCCGACGCCCGACAGACAGGACATTTTGGCGCAGCCTTCCCGGGACAACAGTCTCGCCGAGGCATCCGCGATATTGCCTATGTCAGAACCGCCCGAACAGGCATAAACTATTTTCACTTCCCCTCCGCAGCCGCATTCTTTCCCGCCCATAAACCCCTCCTATTTCAGCATTTCCTTCAGACTTTCCACCGTCGGCACGCGGCCGGACACCTTCACCACGCCGTCGACCGCCATGGCCGGCGTCATCATCACGCCCATCTCCACGATTTTTTCCATGTCGGAAACCTTCTCCATCCGGTATTCCAACCCGAGTTCCTTCGCGGCGAGCTCCGTCTGCTCGTAAAGCTTGTTGCACTTCGCGCAGCCCATGCCGAGTATCTGTATCGTTTTCATCATGACCTCACAGTATGGAATTGAACAGCAGGCCGGTAAGCATTATGCCCGCCCCGACTACAAAACCGAAAATCAGTATCAGCCGCATTTTCATCACCCGCCGCAGTATCATGAACTCCGGCAGGGAAAGACCGGTTACCGCCATCATGAACGCCAGCGTCGTTCCAAGGCTGACGCCTTTTTCCGTAAGCACGCTGACAAGCGGTATCACGCCGGCCGCGTTTGAATACAGGGGAATGCCGACCAGAGTGGCAAGCGGCACGGCATACCACTTCCCGGCTCCGGCATAGCGGGCGAGGAAATCAGCCGGCACATAACCGTGTATCCACGCCCCCACAGCTATGCCGCCGACCACGTAGGGCCACACCTTGCGCAGGATATCGCCCGTGTACTCGAAAGCATAGGCCCGGCGGTCCGCCCAGGTCATGGAGAAATCCGCGGGGAGAACAACAGTCCGCTTTTTCAGGACAAAATCCTCAAGCAGGTCCTCGCAGCGCAGACGGCCTATAAGAAGGCCGGCGAGTATCGCGATGACGAGGCCGCTCCCCACGTAAAGCAGCGCCACCTTCCAGCCGAACATGCCAAGAAGCATGACAAGGGCCACCTCGTTTATCATCGGAGAGGAAACCAGAAAGGAAAACGTGACGCCGAGCGGCACGCCGGCCTCCACGAAGCCGAGGAACATGGGTACAGCGCTGCAGGAGCAGAAGGGCGTTATGATGCCCAGCACGGCCGCCAGCACATGGCCGGACAGACGCCCGTGGCGCGCGAGCACGCTGCGCACCCGCTCCGCAGGCATGAATGTGCGGAGCAGCGCGACCGCGAATATCATCACCGACAGGAGAATGAATATCTTCGCGGTGTCGAACAGGAAAAAATTGACCGCCGAAGCAAGCAGCGTACCCTCGCTTATGCGGAAGACGGAATAGGTCAGCCAGTCGGCGCCGGCCTGCAAAGGATAGAAAACGCTCATTTCCCCTTCCTCCCCGCCGCGCCGCGCCCTGCGGCGACACGCCCTATGCAGTCCACGAACTCCAGTATGCAGGGGCAGCGCAGGCTGTAATAAATCCAGTTGCGTTCCTTTTCCATGTTAAGCAGGCCGGCCTTCTTGAGAATGGAGATATGCTTCGATACGGTGGACATATCCGAACCGATGAGCCCGGTAAGCTCGCACACGCAGACACGCCTGTCACGCAAAGTTTCCACGATGAAAAGGCGCGCCGGATGGGCCAGCGCCTTGATGACATCCGCCTTGAGGGCGAAAGAAGAATCCATTTTTTTCATATCCACCTCTTTTGCTATTTTGCCAAATTGCCAAATAGTTCGCAAGCCCTGCCCGCAAAAAGCCGTTAAGCAAAAGCCGGCTAAACGACCTGAAAACCGGAGCCGGCACGCCGTCCCCCATCCAGTTTTCGGGGCAAACAAAAGGCCCGCCCTTTTACGGGGCGGGCCTCTAAAATACGGTCCGGACGGACTACTTTATGTTGGCCGCGTTGATAACGCCGGCGCCCTGCTGCTCAGCGGTGAGGGTGTTTATCGGCATCGCTGCGCCATTGAGCATCTTGCGCACCTGGGCCGGGGTTTTGGCTCCGGCGGAAACCGCCAGCACCGCGAGGCCCGCCACGTGCGGGGAAGCCATGGACGTGCCGTCAAGGGTGCGGTAAGCGCCGCCCTTGAACGTGGAATAGATTTTTCCGCCGGGGGCGATGAAGTCGATTTCAGGGCCCCTGCTGGAGAAGCTGGTTATCCTGTCCGAGGAATCGGAAGCCGATATGGCTATGGCATCCGGATTGGCGGCGGGATAATTCACATCGCCGGAATCGTTGCCCGCGGCGCACACCACGGTAACGCCGGCCTTGACCGCGTTCTTGACCGCGGTGGCAATGGCGTTGTCATTATAAGGGGAGCCGAGGCTCATGTTGATGACGCTGACTTTCTTCTCTACAGCCCAGCCGATGCCGTCCACTATGGAGGAAGAGCTGCCCGAGCCCTGCGCGCTGAGAACTTTTACGGCGTAAAGTCTGGCCTTGGGGGCCACGCCGGCCACGCCCTTGCCGTCCTTTACGGCAGCTATGGTGCCGGCCACATGGGTGCCGTGCCCGTTATCGTCCTGGCCGGTGGCGGCGGAATCGATGGCGTTGTAGTTGCCCGCGATGTTGGCGGCAAGGTCGGGATGGGTAAGGTCGATACCGGTGTCAACCACCGCGACGGCGACATTGTTCCCCATATTGCCTTTGGCCCAGGCGCCCGGAGCGTTGACGCGCACTATGCCCCAGGGGGTCTCGCTCTGCGCTGCGCGCGCTTCAGCGGCCTCGGCGGCTTCTTCCGTGGCTACCATAACGGGAAGGCGTTCCGCCGCTTCGCCGGAGCGAAGCTGCTTCATGACCTCGGCAAGGGAGGGCATCTGGGGGAGGGTCGTCTCCAGCAGCCAGTTGCGGACGGTGTCGTCCTGGATGTCGCTGGCGGGAGCGGCCTTGCCCGACTTGATGGCCTTATGAAGTTCGGCGCCCTTTTCATCGGAGAAGGAGGCCAGAACCGAATCGATGATTTCAAGGTCCTTTACCACGGTGCCGCCCACCTTGTTGATGTACTGGTGGCGGGTTTCGATGGAGGAACTGGAAGGGAAGAAAATAATCTTCTTTACTTCGGCGTGGGCGGAGACTGCCATGCCCGCCGCTATCGCTGCCGCTATGATAAGTTTTTTCATGCTCTTGACTCTCCTCATATATGGCGGAATGTTCCGCCCTGCCTGGCGGGCCGACGCAACACGCCCGCCCCCTGTATATACTATGGTACGCAATACCCTCTCCGTCATGGGTCCATGGGCCCATGCGCCGGAGACCATTTCATGTATTGATTTATATCAATAATGGGATGGTCCGCGCAATATGGCCCGGCGTGCAGACCTGCAAATATCCGGCCCGCTTTTCAGGGCTTCACATCCCCGCCGGATTCCCCGGAAGCGTTCAGCCTGCTGTGGAATCTTCCGTAAAAGAAATAAATCACGCATCCGACAGCCAGCCAGATGATGAAACGCTTCCACGTCATCGCATCCAGGCCGGTCATCAGGAAAAGGCAAAACCCTATGCCCAGCAGCGGGACAAGGTAATTGCCAAAAGGCACGCGGAAGGGCCGGGGACGGGACGGGTCCTTTATGCGCAGCACCATTATTCCGGAGCACACCAGTATGAAAGCGAACAACGTGCCGATGTTGCAGAGGTTGGCCATCTCGTCTATATTGCAGAACGCGGAGAGAAGGCCCACCACCACCCCGGTCCATATGGTGGTGACGTGCGGGCTCTTGAATTTTGGATGCACGGCCGCGAACGACGGGGGAAGGAGACCGTCACGGCTCATGGCGAAGAATATGCGCGGCTGTCCCATCTGGAAGACAAAAAGCACCGCGGTCTGGGCCACAATTGCACCGAACGCCACAAGGGCTATGACCCACGAATCGATGTGATTGTACTCCAGGCCGGCGATGAGCGGGTCGGCCATGTGGTTTTTGATTTCCATGAACGGCATCATGCCGGTAAGGGCGGCAGTGGTCAGGACATAAAGCAGCGTGCAGACAAGCAGGGAGCCGATTATGCCGACAGGCATGTCGCGCTTGGGGTCGCGGGTCTCCTCAGCCACGGTGGAAACCGCGTCGAAGCCGATGAAAGCGAAGAACACTATCGCCGCGCCCACCCTGATGCCTTTGAATCCGCCGGGAGCGAACGGCGTCCAGTTCTTTATGTCGAAACAGTAGAAGCCAATCCCGATGAATATGGCCAGCACCAGCAGCTTTATCGCCACCATAAGGTCGTTGAAGCGGGCGCTTTCCTTTATGCCGCGCACGAGCAGGACGGTTATGGCGAATACTATCAGCATGGCCGGCAGATTGAAAACCACCGGCAGCCCGCAAAAGGACGGGGCGGCGGTTATGGCGTAGGCCGGGTCTCCGGTGGAGGAATGCTGGAGGAAAGTGCGCACGTCCGTGCGGAGCCAGAGCGGAACGACAAAGCCCGTAAGGGTGCGCAGCAGCTCGCAGAAATAGCCGCTCCAGCTTATGGCGACGGCCACGTTGCCGATGGCGTACTCGATGATAAGGTCCCAGCCGATGACCCAGGCTATGAATTCGCCCAGCGTGGCATAGGCGTAGGTGTAAGCGCTTCCGGCGATGGGAACCATGGAGGCGAACTCCGCGTAGCAGAGGGCGGAAAAGCCGCAGGCCACCGCGGTAAGCAGGAAGGAGACCATCAGGGCGGGGCCGGCCGGATAGCCGGAGGTGGCTCCCACGGCGGCCTCGCCGACCATGGTGAATATGCCGGCGCCTATAATCGCGCCTATGCCTATCATGGTCACGTCGAATGCGCCCAGCACGTGGCTAAGGCCGCCGGAGCGGCCCTCTCCGTCACGCACGAGGGCATCCACGGATTTGGTACGGAAGATATTGCGCATTTTACCCCACAAAAAAAGGGAGGCCCGAAGGCCTCCCTCAAGATATCCGGTCAGTAAGTTTTTATTACCACCGCGCCGAAACCGCTCCGCCTGGACAGGATGTACAGGCCGTCGTTGCCATTGGCGCGCACGAACAGGCTGAAGTAAGAGAGGTCCTTGAACGCGGACAGGTCAAGCTGGACTTCCACGACACCGGCGCGCGGCGTGTTTTTCGCGTAGCCGGCCTTTTTCCCGTCGCACAGGACAGTGAATCCCTCGGCGGATTCCGCGTCCGCGATGTCGGCGGTGTTCAGCAGCAGCGACATCTTCCTGGGCGCGGACAGGCCCGCGGCGTCGTCGGCGAAGAAAAACTCGGCATAGCCCCTGGTCTCGTCCGTGTCTATTATATAGACGCCGTCGTTGGGGAAATTGCCGTT
>CAYPTM010000013.1:0-19060 GCA_964413345.1 uncultured Elusimicrobiales bacterium | reverse complement strand
TCCCCAAGTTCGAGGGCCAGCCGCTCCAGGTCCTTGCGGCGGAAGGCCGTCTCTTCGGAGAGGCGGTTGCGCTCTATTTTGAGTTCCTCTATTTCGCGCAGCTTGTTTTCCTTGGTCTGGCGCAGGGTTTCAAGCTGAACCTTGAGTTCCTCAAGGCGTTTTTCCTTTTCCTGTTTCTGAGCCAGAATCTGGGCGTGCTCGTTTTCGATGAGGGAAACCGTTTCCTCCGCGCTTTTGAGGGCCGCTTCCCTGGATGAAATGGTGTTGTTGAGGGTGTTCAGCTTTACGAGTTCTGTGTTGAGGGCTTCGCGGGTCTGCCCGATAAGGCTTTCCGTTTCGGACAGGTCAGCCTGCGCGGCGGTAAGTCCGGCGGTTATGGCCTCCTCGTCCTTGGAGGCGGCGGACAGCTTCTCCTCAACCTCGCCTTCCTGGCCCCAGTAGGCTTCGGGCGATTCCACGTTCTCCGCCCCGGCGCAGAGCCAGAAGGGGCCGCTTACGGAGCCTTCCGCCGTCTGCACGCCGGAAAGGAGCTGTTTCAAAAGGGCGTCTATTTCCGCCGGGCGCTGTATGGCGTCCAGGAGCGCCGAAGGCGCGGACGGGGCGTCAGCCGCGACTTTGTCCAGCATGACAAGGCGCGCGCGGGCGTTGCCTTTTGCTCTGATGGCGGAGGAGGCGGCTTCCGCCGCCTGCGCGTTTTCGCACACCACCGCGTCTATGAATTTGCCGAGGGCGTCTTCCGCCGCCAGTTTCATGGCGGGGGGTATCGTTATCAGCCTGCGCAGCGTGCCCTTTACGCCGGGTATGCCGCTTTCGATGGCTGCCTGCGTGCCCACCCAGTAGGGGTCTTTCTGTCCCTGGGCGCGCAGCATTTCCAGCGTCGCGGTCAGGGCCGCTTTTTCGGACCGGCGGTTTGACAGCGCCTGCGACAGTTCCGCCGAGCGGCGCACCGCGTCGGCCTTGCGGGCTTCCAGCGCGGAAGCTTCAGCCTTCAGGCGTTCCACTTCCGCGTTCTGCGCGGCAACGTTCTGGCGCAGGGAATCCAGCTCCGCCTTAAGGGCGGAGAGCGCCGCTGTCTCGCGTTCGCTTTCCTTCTCGTTGGCGAGGAGATTTTCCTGGTCGTGCGAAACGCCGGAGGAGGTGAGCGAAATGTCGTTGTTGCAGAGCATTTCGTTCTGCGCGGCCTTGAGCGATTCGGTGTTGGCCTGCTCTATCTCGTTAAGCAGGCGGTGGGCCTCCTGCTCGCTTTCGGAAACCTGTTTCGCGGTGGCGTCGTGGCGGTTCTTGAGGGGGGTTATAGCCTCCTCAAGGCCGGTCATCTCGGAGCGTATGCGGCTTACCGCCGGTTCAAGCTCGGAAAGGCGCGCGTTAGAGAGGGCGTCCTCCTCCTCTCCGCTCTTTATCTGGCGCGTGAGTTCCGCCGACATGTTGTCGCATTCGCGGATGTTGCCTTCCAGCAGGCCCACCTGATACTTGGTGTCGGCCACCTTCTGGCTGACCTGCGCCACCTCGCTCTGCTTATGGGTAAGGTTGAGGTTGAGGGCGGCAATCTCGCCGTCCAGCATGTCCACGTTGTTGGAAAGGACAGAAATCTTTTCGCCGAGCGGCTCCAGTTCGGAGCGGGATTTCTCTATCTCGGCATTGTGGCCGGAGATGGTCTCCAGCATCATGGCCATTTCGGCGTCGCGCAGCTCCTCGCGGTATTTCTGGTAGAGACGGGCCTTGCGCGCCTCGGAATCCAGTTTTTTTATCTGCTCCTCTATGAGGACGACGGAGTCCATCAGGCGGCCCAGGTCCTGGTCCACCTTCTCAAGGCGCTTCTGCGCCTCGTCGCGCTTGGCCTTGTATTTTGAAACGCCCGCCGCTTCCTCGAACAGCTCGCGCCGTGTTTCTGGCGTGGAGGAGAGGACGAAGTCCACGCCGCCCTGGTCTATGATGGCGTAGCCTTCCCCGCCTATGCCGGTGTCGAGGAAGAGGTCGCGTATGTCGCGCAGGCGGCACTGCGTTTTGTTGAGATAGTATTCGCTTTCGCCGGAGCGGAAAATGCGGCGGGTGACGGTCACTTCGCTGAAATCTATGTGCAGGCGGCGGGACTGGTTGTCGAAAATCATGTTGACTTCCGCCATGTTGAGGGGGGGCCTGTTCTTGGTGCCGTTGAAGATGATGTCCACCATCGAGGCCGTGCGCAGCGACTTCCACGACATTTCGCCTATGCACCAGCGGATGGAGTCAACGACGTTTGATTTGCCGCAGCCGTTCGGACCGATGACGCAGGTTATGCCCTGCTGGAGGTCGAAACGCATTTTGTCCGCGAACGACTTGAAGCCCGTTATCTCAATTGCCTTTAAATACATAGAAGTCCCTGAAAACGAAAATCCGCACGGGCGCAGGCTTTCCTGCCGCGCCGCGTCCTATATGTATATATGATACCATTGCGCCCGCAATACAGTCAAAGCCACGGGCAAACAAAAAAGGCACGGCTGCATGCCGTGCCTTTGCGAAATGGTGCTGACGGATATTACTTTGGGAATATGGCCAGATAGGCCGCCACGGGCCTGTGGCACTGTGTCGGGGATACGTTGTACGCTTCCTGGTAGCATTCTGTCTTGCGTTCCCAGCCCACGGTCATGCCTTCGGGCCTGTAGGCAAACTGGCTCGAGCCGCCCCCGTCGAAGTGGACGAACTTCACGCAGCCTTCGTCTTCGGTAAGGTACGATGCCATTTCGGCTATGGTCGCAACCGGGTAGGCGTTGATAAGCTTCACCTTGCCCTGACCGGTTATGCAGACAGCGCTGCGGGCTGTGCGGTCGGCGGCTATATCCCAGTGGGATTTGCCGGCAGTGGCGGATTCCACGTTGGCCTGCATCTCCTCTGGAAGCTGGTAATCAGTGTAAACATCGGGCCTGCCGTCCTTGGTGACGTAGAAGACCCATTCTATCTTCGATTCCGGTATGAAGTTGCCGAGCTTGCCGTCCTCCATGAAGAAGCCGACCAGCATGCCGTCGTTGACGCTGAAGAAGCTGGAGTTCACGGCGGCTATGGCTGTCGGGTTGGCGGACATGAAGGCCGGTATGGTCATGCGGGATTTGCCGATGAGTTTTTTTGCGGAAACGGCCTTTATTTTGACCAGCGCGGGGTCGACTTCAAGCACGTTTACATATTTTATCTTGCGGGCCGGCACGGCCTGCATTTTTTTGAGCAGCTTTACGCCTTTGGTTGCCTTGAAGTGGTGCGCGGCCTTGTCGGCCGACGCCTGTTCAACAACCACTTCCTTGGCCTGCGGCACGGGGAGTACGGGCTTGGCCTGCCCCTCTTCCGCATAGGACGCTACGGAAAGCAGCAGGGCCACCGTAGCCAGCAAATTAACGTTTTTCATTCCGTTATCCCTCCAAAAAGTTATCTTCAATCCTGATTATACATCCAAACCCGCCATCTTTTACATGACTTCCGGCCTTTGTTCAGCGATTCATCAAGGCTTAAAATCCAATGCTATAATCAAGGAGGTGAGGGAAAAGGTATACACATTGGTATGATTGTCTGAATGGATAGGTGAACTCCTGTGTTTGAATATGAATTCATCTTACCCCCTTTATCCTTAAATTTGCGTTAGAGGTTGGAAAATGCCCGACTGGTTTATCCCATCTATAGAAGAATTTCAGTCTGAGCGAGCAACACTGCTTCTGGGGTTGAACCGTGCGTTACGCCATTATCGGGAATTGACTGTTCCAGGTATAGGGGGAGTTTGGTTTGTGCGGCAGCTTTCCTGGGGAGTGGCTGGGATTTCTTTGGCCAAAGAATATTCTCTCAAACCTGCAAAAGTAGCAAACGCCATTGAGGCTCTTGCGTGTAAAATGGAATGGGAAACGTCCGACGACTATAACAAGAAGGGCGTAAGGGCTTTTAACCGAGATTCTGAGATGGCTATTTGGAGTTTTAGGGAACTTTCTGACAAGGCAAACTATGTTCAGATTACATATCGACAAGCTACGGTGAGGGCTCTCTTGGGACTTAACTTGACGGAGGGAACACGCTTTAATTCGATGCAACTTACTGCTGGCAAGGGACGAGAGCTAAGTGAAGCGTTCCTAAGCCAAAGCAAAAGCAAAATACGTTTCGCTTTAGTCGACTGGGTCAATGATAGGAAGACAATCAAGC
The DNA here is from genome assembly GCA_964413345.1 of uncultured Elusimicrobiales bacterium. GTDB lineage: Bacteria > Elusimicrobiota > Elusimicrobia > Elusimicrobiales > Elusimicrobiaceae > CAYPTM01. The sequence continues at coordinate 14,908 of CAYPTM010000013.1, read as the reverse complement.
GAACTCCGCTCATTAGAGAAGGATTATCAGGCTGTTCCCCCAGCAAAGAGGAGAAAGAAGTCGTAAAAAGTATTCTTTGCTCCGAGTCCACCGAAGATACTGCCGACTTATCCAGGAGAAGACGACTAATAAAATCGTTTGGGGGCAGTACTGTAAACTGTCCGTCGATTGAAGCGATTAAAAAAAATCTCAGACAATTATGCCCTGATACTGCGCAAAAACAGATAGATGACATTGACATCGCCATCCTTTTTGACAAAATGCTGGATTGCGGACGAGAAGTGATCTACACTTGTGCCCAACTTATATCCAAACAAGCCACACCATCTTCTGACAAACTTGTAAAGAACCAAGAGCTCAATTCCGCCATTAAGCGCCTTCTTAAAGCTGCCGAATATTACAGTCTGGCGAAAGGGACCAGACACCCCGATGCGCGTAAATTCTCAGAGGAAATACTCGCATCCGCAACAGATAGCGCAGCCTGTCTCCGAAAGCTAATCCTCCGGGACACCAATATCCTGGATATTTCCGGCGAGAAAGTAATAGAAGGATATCTTTTTGACCGCCGCAAAGAACTCGGCTCCCCCGATAGCCCACAAGAAAAAGTTGGCAGTGAAGAATCCTCTACTGAAACCAAAATAAGGCAACTCTTTGAACTCTGGGGAGACTGTCAATGAAGAAGCATGAAGAAGCCCGGCCTTCCCTGCTAGATTTATTTTCTGCTCCCGGTGATAAACGCAGGGGAGTTTTTGGACTGGTTTGCGGCCTTTCTGCCGATGAGCAGTTCATGGATAACGTTTTGGAGCGGTTTAGCGGACGCAGCAAGAGCCAGCGCTTGCACAATGGCCATTTTTCTCTCGCGCTCTTTATCGACATACACAACAAGCCGTTATACGGACTGCCCGGCCTAACAAACCCGTCACCGAGCAGGAATATCTCTGCTAAAACAAGGCAGATGCACGCCAAGGTCGCCTTGCTGGGATTCGGCGAATCCGCCTCCGGAATGCCGGACTATTATAGGCTTATTGTTTCAACAGGCAACTGGACCAAAGAATCCATCAACAACCAGGTAAATATCGTTTGGCACTGCGATTATGACTTAAACGACCAAGACAGCAAATCGCAGGAAGCCGCAGATATGCTGGAGGTAGCCTCCTTTTGGGCACAATTGCTGGGAATTAACACAGGCAAAGCTGGATACTATCAGGTGGATGGTCCGGTAAAGGACAGGATATCGGCTTTCCTATCCACGCTTGTTGCCGCAGTACCAACACCGAGTCGGAAATATTCACCCCGCTTTATATCAAACATTTTTGGGTCTTCTCCCAAACGAGTGGGTGATTTCGGCGGATTTAAAGGCAAAGCCGCCTCTGACTCAATTTTTCAGCCGGATTCAATGGGCGCACAGGTTATCCAGCGTTTCATTAAGTCGAGATTACGCAGGAATTCCATTATTTGTGGTTCCGGTTTTTTTGAAAACCCAGATGTGGAGAATAAATGTAAGCCGCCAAAAGTTTTGACTGAACTGATAGCGTTACTTGTTGAAAATGAAATACTGGTTAAAGTTCCTTTTGTGCATGGAAAAAGACTACGACATCAGCGAATAATAATTAATCCTGGCACATCGGGGGCAGCTGGGCATTGGATAAAGAATACGAAAGACGCCGATTTAGACGGCTGGTCCGTTCGCACGCCGAGGCATCCAGATCTAAATATTGACAAGCCCAAGTTTCATGCCAAATATATCTTTGTCGGCAATGAAAATAATAGTTCGCTAACAAGCGGAATGCTCTATCTTGGCTCTGGGAATCTGAGCAAGCGGGGCTTTGCCCTATCCCCTGGAACCGGCGGGAATGTGGAAGCGGGAGTAGTAGTTGATGTTGAAAGGCACGACAGTATCAAGGAATTAGCTCCGAAGTTAGGCTTTGATGATGATACTGACTTGACCTCAGAAGATATCCCCGATGAGATTGAATCCGAAGAGTCCGAACAAGACGCGCGGGTAACACAATTGCCACCGCCTATAGTCTCGTGCTTCTGGAACCCGATATCCAGTAAGTTGTCCTGGATGTGGACAGACGCCACTGACTATCGTAATGTTATGCTACACGGTCAAGAGATAGCGCCCTCTGTTACAGAACTAATACTTCCAGGAGAAAAACAGGATTTCAGCCTAGGGGCAAGAATTACCGCGCAAATTGAGGATAAAGCTTGCGACTGGATGATTCCTGTTTTTTCAGAAGGAGGCACCTTCTGCCTCCCGCCAATAACCCCAAAAACAGGTCAAGAAATAGTAGATGCCCTAGCCGCTTTCCCCTTATACTCCTGCGAGGACGATGAACCGGACGAAGACGAAGGCCAAGAAATGACAGAAGACATTGTCACGGGCCAACATGACGACTTTTCCGACTTGCGAGCCGAATTAGACCGATTCCCATTACATTTGGCAACCACATTGATTGAAACTATCGCCGACCAGAACCAGCGGATTTCTTATGGACAACTGCCAGATTGGGCGGCACATTTGCGCCGGACCCTTAAAGAAGAAATGAAACCGGAAATGAAAGCACAACTCATGGCCTTGGGCTTTGATATTTTTAACCCACTGGTGCGTGCGGAAGGATTCGCGCCCAAACAGTCTTCCGAGACTATAGATAGTGTGGCATTCCAAGCGCAACTGAAAATTTATAACGACACCATTAAACAGATTGCCGAGGATTGGCGCGCTCATGCAGAAAAAGTGGTGCCAACATTACTTTCATGAATTGGGATAAAGCTTTTGAAAGATTGAATGTTTTGGCTGGAATGCCTAAAAACCATTGCACCCAGGGAACTTTCTGGAAATATGGACAAGACAATTCTGTCCGCTGGATTGCGAACCAATTGGCCACGCCCGGTCGGCGAGGTGTCCTAGTTGCCGACGAAGTTGGCATGGGAAAAACTCGCGTAGTGATGGCGGCAATACTTTCAGTCCTGGAATCTGGCGGGAGAGTTGCGGCAGTTGTTCCACCTGGTCTTATCTATCAATGGGAGAAAGAATGGAATGACTTCCTAACCAGCATTGGGCAACCAGCAAACAAAGAATATTCCCCAATAATCCTGCGCTCCTACAACAGCCTGTTCGAGAAAGCTGATTTGAGTTTTCCGCTTTCAGTAAACAAAGGGAAATGGTTATTGATATCCCACCAATTCGGGCCACCGAGATTAGCCATCAATTCACGTAGTAGGCGCTATTTATTGCCAATACTTGTTAAGGCGCTGCAGCAGGACGCTAGCGGGCATCGTCGTAACAGCCACTGGCAACTGGCAAAAAAGCATTACGCCGGGGATATGGAGTGTATTGGTACAGACTGTGATAAATGCAAAGAGCGAAACAATTGCCCCCATAATGCGTTCAGGGTAATGAACAAGGCGGCCCATTTTCTCAGGAAAGAAAATCGCTGGCGTCTTTTTAATGATATTCCTGAAAGAGCACTTGAGGATGCCCTATCAAAGGCAAGATTCAAGGAGTGGTTCGATGGTGAAAATGGCAAAGCCATGCTTGGAGAACTTCTCGGCCCCGTAGACCTTATCGTTATTGACGAAGCGCATAAGAATCGGGGGGAAAGCAGTAAACTTGAGGTTAATCTTTCACAAATAATCCACCGGAGGACTGGTGCAAAGAATATCGCGATGACCGCCACGCCGATGGAGCTAAATCCGGAACAATGGAAAGACCTGTTCAATCGCATCGGAGAGAAGGAAGCATTCGAAAACAAAATCGAGAACGTCATAGATGAATTTGACGTTGCACATCGCGAAGCCAACAAGTATCCAGACCTGCGCGAGAAGATAATTGCCCTGACGGACAAAAGCTCTCGTTTTAAAGAAACGTTAAAGCCGTTTGTCACACGCAGAATCCGCATAAAGCAATCCGAAATGCTGGAGCTGCTAAACATAAAACCGGAAGATGGAGCCCGGCATGCCCATCCGCACCGTGACCTTACTAATCCGATAAAAATTGAATTCCCCGGGATTGAAGAGAAATGGAAGCCGTCTATACTTGCCCTGGAAGCGATAGGGAAAGCCGCAAAAGGATGCCCAACAGATAGTCAGGAACTCAGTAATCTGCTTGGGCGATTAAAAACATCTGATAGTCGTTACGCAGCAGGGCAGAGTTGTGAAACATTGGCAGACGAAAACTCGGATGATTACGACAAACTGGACCAGATGATCGAAAGCTATTTAGCCAGGAAAAAAGCGGACAATGATCTGCCAGATGAGCATATACAGGGTAAACTTCGCCGTATTCAGTATTGGCGAAAAATTCTAAAACGCGGCGAACGTGATTTGGTCTCACATCCGCGCATTCAACGCGTGGCAAATAGTATAGAAGAGGCCATCTGGGACAGAAACGGCGTATTAAACCAGGAGAAAATTCTTGTTTTTGGCACCTACAAAAAACCTCTCCACACACTGAACCATGTGCTCAACTATCGGGCAATCCTGCGTTTTCTTGACAGGAAGAGTATGGCTGCAACTCTAGCAGAGGAGCCACCTATTCCTGCCGCTGAGACTTGCCTTAAAGATTTGGACAGGATTTGGCTTGAATATAACAGGATACGAGCCAATGAACGAATATGTTTGCAACGGACATATAATTCCGAGGAGCAACTCCGGCAATCAATTATTTACGGCGGGAAGGCTTACGAATCATTGCGCAAACGGTTGACTGAACATATCCATGAAGGTTTTGCGAAAGCATTGCCTGGAGCCGCAAGCATACAAAACCCAGATAAAGTTTCCCAGCTCTTGCGAGACCGACTCGTTAATGAACTGATCTGTCGCGGAGAGACGACTTCTCATCTTAAGCCCGCAGAGCTCAAGAACAGAGCTTTGTGTATATGGGGAGAGTATTTGGAGAGTTATTTTGCGAAAGACCCAGCGGAAGGCAATGAGAATCAAATGCACCGGCTTGATCAGATAACCGACAATTTAAATCAGGAAGATTTGGCGGAAATGGTAAGCAGGGAGACCGACCACATCTCCGGACATCTAGGTTTTTTCGCGCGCACACTTGATGGCGATGTAAAACCTGAGACCCGACATGTTTTACAAGCCCAATTTAACTTCAAGTATTCCTTTCCGCAAGTGCTTATCGCTCAAAGCCAGGTCGGACGTGAAGGATTGAATCTGCACAACGCCTGTCGGACAGTAATTCAATTCCACTCGGAATGGAACCCGGGCGTTATTGAACAACAAATAGGTCGTGTCGATCGGATTGGCAGTTTCTGGGAAGAAAAAGTCAGGGAACATCGCAAGTCGAACCCGGAAGACTCTGTTGGCAGTAAAGACTTCCCGAAAATTAATATTCGCCAGGTGGTCTTTGAGGGGACATATGACCACTTCCAATTTAATGTTTCACAATCCAGAAGAGAAACTTTTAGTGCTCACCTGTTTGGAGAACTTCTAAGTGAGGAAGCATTAGCGAAAATGCCGTGCACCGAGGATTGGCAGAAACTCAGAAAGCAACTTTTAGATTCAGTTCCGGATTTTGCTCCTCCTAAAGTTAAGATGAATGATTAGGTGTTAAACGAAGCAGACTGTGATGAGTGTGTGATATGCGGTGGATTTTAGGTCTCGCAAAGGAATACTATGCTTTCCAAATCTCAATACATGCGCGGGGTGATGTGCCCCAAAAGCCTGTGGCTTTTTAATCACCGGCGGGATTTGCTGCCTGCCCCGTCCGAACAGCCGGATTCCTCTTTTAATCAGGGGCAAATGGTTGGCGAACTGGCCCGTCGCTGCTTTCCAGGCGGTACATTGATAGCTCGCAATGCGGCAAATCCTGATTTCGCATTGCAAGCCACAAAACGGGCACTTGCCGCCCGTATGCCGGTTTACGAGGCTGCTTTTGCTCATGACGGGTTTATCGCCTACGCCGACATCCTTGTTCCCGCCAGAGGCGGCGAGTGGGATTTTGTGGAAGTAAAAATGTCCACTGACGTTAGCGCCGCCCATATCATGGATGCGGCTTTTCAGCGTTATGTAATTAAAGGTTCTGGGCTGAAGTTGCGGCGCATATATCTGATGCATATCGACAGAGAGTATGTTCGGCATGGCGCTATTGTTCTCGATAAGCTTTTCTCGCGGGATGATATCACGGAAGATACCGCTTCCCTGCAAGCTGATATCAGCGAAAATGCCGCCTGCTTAAAACGGATGCTCAGCAAGAAGAACATGCCTCTTTCGGAAATCGGGATGCATTGCAAATCCTCCGACTCCTGCGAGTTCCATTCCTATTGCTGGAAGAGGGTGCCGCGACCATCTATATTCGACATATCACGCATTGGCTCTGAGAAGGCCGAGGCGCTGCGCGTCCGGGGTATTCTGTCCGCCCGGAAAATTCCGCTTGATTCCGATTTGAGCGACCGCCAGTTGCTGTCCGTTAAAGTTTTGAAGTCCGGGAAGCCTCGCATTGACCGCGAGAAAATTATAAGGCATCTTTCCGGCTTGTGCTATCCGCTTTATTATCTCGATTTCGAAACTATCGCCCTGCCAGTTCCGCCATACGATGGTCTTAAGCCTTTCCAACAATTGGTTTTCCAGATATCCCTGCATGTACATCAGCAGCCGGGAGGCCGGCTGGACCATTTCGAATATCTTGGCAATGGCAAAACCGACCCGCGGGTGGCGACCGTGAAGTTCCTGCTGTCAAAAATTGGTCCGAAGGGTTCTGTAGTTGTTTATAACCGTAGTTTCGAAACATCGCGTATTCAGGAATTATCGGAAATGTTTCCCCGTAGCGCGCGCAAACTGCTTTCCATAAACGACCGGGTATGGGACTTGATGTTCCCATTCCAGAAGGGAGATTGTCTATATCCTGATTTTGCCTGCAGCTATTCCATAAAAAAGGTGTTGCCTGCGCTAGTGCCGGGCATGACTTACGACGATATGGAAATCGGCAATGGGGGGGAAGCTCAGGATGCCTATGCCATGCTTATGCGCGATGACCTGCCGGGAAATGAACGGGACCGTATTCGACGTGCTCTCAAAAACTACTGCGGACAGGATACTCTTGCGATGGTCCGTTTGCTGGAAACGTTGAAAAAGTTTTAGTTCCTGGATTTCTTCTTGGTGGTTTTCCAGCGTCACTATATCTATCCTCCTCTCCGTTTAGGTATAACCGTTATTGTTTTGTCTGCTATGTCGGCGGGTGTGCGCATATCTCTTGTGTCGCGATATCCGCGTTGCCATTTAGTATCATGAAGGCATGAACAGCAAGATACAGGAACTTGTCGGCTACAAGCTGGTTTTCGGGATTCCCGGGCCGGACGCCACCCCGGACGTGATAAACCTTTTCAGGGAAACGGGCGCGCGCGGCCTTATACTATACCGCCGCAATTACCGTTCACCGGAGCAGATTAAAAAGCTCATCAGCGACCTTGAAACCGCGCTCGGCTACCGCATACTGGTCTGCCTCGACCACGAAAGCGGCCGCGTCGTTTTCCTCGGCGGGGGCGTTACCGTTTTCCCGGACCCTTATACCTTCGGCCTCATGGGTGACGTGGAGGCCATCCGCCGTCAGGGCGAGATAGAGGGCCGCGAGCTTCGCGCCCTCGGCATAGACATAAACTTCGCGCCTGTCCTCGACGTCATAGCCGAACAATACAATCCTGGCATACTGTCACGCGGTTATTCGAAGGACCCGGATAAAATCTCGGTTTTCGGCTCCGCCAGAATAAAGGGCCTTCAGGCCGGAGGTGTGTCCGCCACGGCCAAGCATTATCCCGGCAAGGGCCACGCCACCGTGGACGCGCATCTGAAACTGCCGGTGATAGATTCCACACTCGCGGAGATGGAGAGTTTCCATCTGAAGCCGTTCCGCGCCGCCGTGGAGGCCGGGTGCGACTGCATAATGTCCTCCCATCCCCTTTACCGCAACATAGACAACGTGCCCGCCACCTTCTCCCGCAAGTTGGTGCATGACCTGCTGCGCGTTAAATATGGCTACAAGGGTGTCATAGTTTCCGACGACCTCGAAATGGGGGCATTGTCCGGCGAAGGGGGCGCGGCCGAATCCATAGTCCGCGCCGAAAAGGCCGGGCATGACCTGCTGCTCGTCTGTCACACCGCCGCCGCGCAGCGCGGGGCGGCAAATGCTCTTCAAAAGGCCTACGAAAACGGGGAGCTGGACGTCAAAACGCTTGAAGAGTCCGTCGCCCGCATCAAGAAGCTGCACGCGCGCCGCCCCAACCGTTTCGAAGGCGAACTTGGCCCCCTGCCGGAAGGGAAACCCCTCGCGGAGCGCGCGGCAAATTCCGCCGCCGCCATCCTTCAGAAGGGGAATCTCTCACTGCCGATAGATTTGTCCGCATTCAGTGGAAAAAAGATGGCATTGGTATATCCCCGCTTCAGCGACATGTCTTCACTGCTGATGTGGGAGCCAGAGGTCGAGTGCCCGGGCTGTTATTTTCAGTCCCGGATGGCGGGGAAGAACTTCTCCCCGGTAACGGTGCCGGTCGCTCTTGCCGCCAATGAGGAAGATGTCCTGCGGGTGGGGCGGGTGGTGTCGGACGCGGATCTGTCCATCATTTTTGTATGGGACGCGGGGCTTGTGGAGGGCTGGCGCCGGGTGCTGGAGGTGACGCAGGAGAAATCAAAATCGTGCGTTGCTGTTCTCCTGCGCGATTTCTTCGACCAGCGTTTCCTGAAGCCGGAAACAGCCGGAGCGACGGCCTACGGCTTTCGCAAATGCCAGCTGGACGCCGTACTTAAAAAACTGTTCATTTAGCCGATTAGACCGCCGGTTCGGAGGGGGCGGCATGCACTTTCTCCTCCGGCGGTTTTTTTGCTTCTTCCCGCATGAAAAGCAGATTGAGCAGGATGGCCGCGCCGCTGCCCATCAGGAGCCCGTTGCCTATGAATTGCCGCGCGATGGGCGGATAGGACGCGAATATCTGCGGCGTCATCCCTATGCCGATTCCAAGCCCCAGCGATACCGCGACAATAAACATATTGCCGCGTTTTTCATAATCCACGCAGGCGAGTGTTCTTATGCCTGCCGCCGCCACCGTGCCGAACATGGCCAGCGCCGCCCCGCCCAGCACGGGCGCGGGTATGGAGGCTATCACCGCCGCAAGCTTCGGCAGTGTGCCCAGCGCCATCAGTATCAGCCCGCCGACCGCGATAACATGGCGGCTTTTCACGCCTGTCATGGCCACGAGCCCGAGGTTCTGGCTGAAAGTGATGTAGGGAAAGGAATTGAGCGCGCTTCCGACAATGGAAGCCAGCCCTTCCGCGCGCAGGCCGGCCGCTATCTCTTTCGGGGAGATCTTCAGTTCCGTTATGCGGCCCATGCTTAAAAACACGCCGGTCGATTCCAGCATAGAGATAGCCGCTATGCAGAGGATATTTAGTGTGGCGGCCAGGTTGAATTTCGGCATGCCGAACCAGAAGGGCTGCGGCAGCGCCAGCCAGGGCTCGGACGACACTCCGGCCAGGCTCATCTTGCCCATAAGCAATGCCGCCGCCGAACCGACTGCCATGCTCAGCAGCAGCGCTATGGCCGCCATGAACACGCCTCCGCAGCGCGTTATGAGCGTTACCAGCGTCAGCACCCCTGCCGCCAGCAGCAGATTGGCGGGGGAGCCGTAATCCGGCGTTCCCTGCCCTCCCGCGGCCCAGTGCATCGCCACGGGGAACAGGTTGACGCCGACTATGGTGATCACGCAGCCTGTCACCACGTTGGGAAAAAATCTGAGCAGGCGCGAAAAAGCTCCGGCGCATAATACCACCGCCAGTCCGGAGAATATTATCGCGCCGTAGACGTATTGCAGGCCCAACCCCCGGGCTATGTCAATCATAGGGCCGACGGCTATTATCGTGACGCCCATCATCAGGGGCAGGCGTATGCCTATGTTTTTGCCCAGGCCGTGCGTCTGGAGAATGGTGGCTATGCCGCAGGTGAAAAGGTCCGCGCTGATGAGGAAAGCCGTCTGTGTCTTGGGCAGCCCTATTGCCGCGCCGAGGATGAGGGGCACCGCCACCGCCCCGGCGTACATGGCAAGCACATGCTGAAAACCGAGTGTCAGCGTGCGGAAAAACGGCAGGTGCGCGTCAACGGCGGCGCGGTTGTCCGACGCGGGGGCGCAGAGGCCGGGTTCATCGGTCTGCATTTTTCTCTCCTCGCGAATCCGGCGGATTTCCGCCGGGAGGCGCTTCCGTGTGGCCGTGCCCGTGCCGCACTTCGGCGTGAGCCGGTTTCACGCATCTGAAACCCTGCGAGCTGTCCCGTGTTCCGGGCGGGAAATGGTCCCTGAAGGCGGAGCGGGTGTTATAGGGATAGGTGTTGTAAGCCCCTCCGCGCAGAACCTTGTGCGTCCCGGTTTCCGGTCCCTGCGGATTTTCGGACGGGGCTCTCTGGTAATAGTCCTTCTCGTACCAGTCCGAGACCCATTGCCACACATTGCCGTGCATGTCATACAGGCCGAACTGGTTCGGTCTTTTCTGCGCAACGGGGTGGGCGTGCCCGCCGGAATTGTCCAGCCGCCAGGAATAGTCCAGGCCTTCCTTCTCCTCTTCCCCGTATGAAAATTCCGTCAGCGTGCCCCCGCGCGCGGCCTTTTCCCACTGTGCTTCCGTGGGCAGCCGTTTGCCTCTGCTGCGGCAGAAGGAGAAGGCCTCGTTCCATGTGACATTCACTACCGGATGCCTCGGCGTGCTCCATTCAGGCTGAGTCGGCAGGGGGACTCCTGTGCGGCGCGAGAAATCCATAAAATCGGCCACGGTAACCGGTGTCCTGTCCATATAGAAGGCGGAGAGGCGGATTTTGACCGGAGGATAATTGTTGTCATAAACTTCGTCCCGTCCCCTGTTGCCCATCAGGAATTCTCCCGCCGGGATAAGAACCATGTCGGAGGAGCGGTTCCTGCCGAGTCCATAAATGGAGTTCCACACGTTGCGGGGCGTGCGCGCATGATAAAAACTGGCATGGCTTCCGGATGGCTTCCTGACTAATTTGGGCCGTGTTCCGTCCTGTTTGCCAAGACTGGCCAGGGTCGGGCGCCACAGTGGCTGGAAGCCGGTTTCCCGCCATTGGCAGTATAGCCTCATCGTGCGCGTCAGTATGAGTCCGCATTTTCTCTCTTTTCCCGCTTTTCTGGCTTCCACTATGCTGGCTTCCTCTTCCTGCAGCCCGGCGCAGTCCCCGGTCTTTACGGCTTCCCAGATGCGCAGTTTTGACAGGCAGACGTTTTTGTCCCTGCTGTAGCAGTCGTCCGGAGAGGAGGGAAATTCAATCCTGCACTGGCGGATGTCCCGCCCGGAAAACTGGATTCCCTTTTTGCCGAGCGTTTCGGCTATGCGGTCGCAGGCTTTTCCCGGGTCGGCGATGGCCTTGCAGAGCTGGTTCTTGCTGACCGGTATGTCTCCGGTTTCCAGCTTCATGCACTGGCTGCAGGTGGGTTCGAAGGCTTTTTTCGAAAGATAGGAATAGCCGAAAAGGCATTTGGCGCGCGGTGTGTCGCCTGAAGATATTTCCGCCGTTTCATCAACGACGTCCGGTAGCTCCATGCAGGGTTCAGGGCTGTCCAGGGCGGCGGCCCGGCAGACTTCGTACTGGATCATGCGGTGGTAGAAATACTCGGGGTTGTGGCTGATGCGGTTTCTCCCCCGGTAGCCCCAGAGAGGCTCCTCGTCAAGCATTTGCTCGAAGGCGCCGGTGCATTCTCCGTCCGGTTTTTTTTGCAGCAGGGACTGCGCGGAAGACAGCTCCGCCATGCCAGTCGCGGCCAGCGCAAGCGCTGCCGCAATGACTGATAGTTTTCTGTTCATTTGTTGCAAGCCCTCTGTTCCCCTTGCAGAGGGCTTCCCCTGCTATTTGTAAAGCAGGTAGGGTGTCCTTGTCTTACGGAAGTTTTTGGCGGCCCTGTTGTAAGCCGCTATTATTTTCTCGGCCGGAGCGCCGGCCGAATAAAGGTCCTTCAAAGTGTCGTCGCCGGTCATGCGCTTCATGTCTTCCCATTTTATGTTAAGTCCGGCCTGTTTCGTGTCGCGCATGGCGCACAGCAGCCGCAGGAAAAGTTCAACGGGGCGCAGGGCGTTCCTGTCGGTTATGCGGAAGGCTATGCCGTCGCTTTCCTGTCCGGCGTAAACGTCGCCGTCCGGAGTCCGTTTCTCATGAGAGAGTTTTACTCCCTTGATTTTCTTGCCCTTGAATTTTGCCAGCACGGCCCTGGCGTCCAGCCAGGGCGCGCCTATCCACATGAAGGGGGATGGCGTTCCGCGTCCAACGCCCACGTTGGTGGCTTCGAAGCAGCCTATGCCCGGGTAAAGCGTTTCGGCGTCGAGGCTCCTGATGTTCGGGGACGGGTTGGTCCATTTCATGCCCGTCCTGTCATACCACGTCCGGCGGGTCCAGCCCCGCATTTTGACCACTTCCGGCTTGAGGTAAAGCCCCTTTGCCTCGGCGTGCATGAGGGCTATTTCCCCCGCTGTCATGCCGTGGCGTATGGGCACCTTGAAATATGCCGTAAGGGCGCGGACGGAGTCGTCCAGCACCGGGCCTTCGACAATTTCTCCGGTGACGGGATTTGGCCTGTCCAGAACGTAGAACGTGATGAGTTTTTTATCCGCTTCCTCCATGGCATAGGCCATGGTGGCAAGATAGGTATAGAAACGGGCTCCCGCGTCCTGAATGTCGAAAACAAGCGCGTCTATGCCCTCCAGCATTTCCGGTGTGGGGCGCAGGGTTTTGCCGTAGAGGCTGTGTATGGGCAGCCCTGTCTGGCCGTCCACGCTTTCCCCGGCCTTCTGGCCGTGGTCCAACGTGCCCGAGAAGCCGTGTTCGGGAGAGAAAAGCGCTACCAGACGGAGATTTTTCGCGGCGGCGAATTTTTTTACAATGCTCTCCCCGTTCCTGTCCAGGCCGGTGTGGTTGGTAATCAGCCCCACGCGCTTTCCCTCAAGCAGCGCGAAGCCGTTGTCCTCAAGGACGTCGAAGCCTGTCCTTACCTGCGCGGCGCAGGCTCCCGCCAGGAGCAGAAAACCCGCCGCTGCGGCTATGGTCGCTTTCATTTCTTCGGGGCCTCTTTAAGGAGCAGCAGGTAAAGCGCGCCGTCGTTCCAGACGTTGCGGGCCAGTTCCCCCGCTTCGTCGCCCGTGCCGGAGAAGTAGTCCACGCGGCCGGGGCCGAGTATCGCGCCGCCGGTGTCCTGGCACAGCACGAATTTCGAGACGGGCTTCTGTTCCTTCATGGCCTTGCCGTCAGGCCCTATTTCCGGCAGCGGCAGCTGGATGAAGACCAGCGAGCCGAGTGGTATGTATTTGGGGTCCACCGCGATGGAGCGTCCGCCGGTGAGCGAGCGGCCTATCGTGCCTATGGCCCCGTCGTCCGGGCCGGAGAGGTCGCTGAGCTTGAAGAAGGTATAGCGCTTGTTCCACGCGAGCACGAACGGGGCCATGTCCGGGTGGGAGTCGATGTAGGCTTTGGCCTGCTCGTGGGAGCTCTGGTTTTTCGGCTCGATGAGGCCAGCGCTTATGAGCGCGCTTATCACGCCGCGGAACTGCAGGCCGTTGGTGCCGGCGAAGCCTGCTTTTTTCATGGTGCCGTCGGGCAGGCGTATTCTGCCGGAGCCTTCGACGTGCAGGTCCATCACTTCCAGCTGATGCTTGAAGTAGGCCAGCTCCAGTCCCTGCCCTGCCAGAAAGCCGTAGATGTCGATGAATTCGCGGGACCAGTAGGGGACCAGCTTGTTGCCGTCAAGGCGGCCGGACAGCTTCTCTCCTTTATACTTGTCCGCGTTGAATGTTTCAAGATTGACGTCGACGAGGTCCGCCGGGCGGGCGTATATGGGGTACTTGTAGGTCGCGTCCTTTGTCAGGCTGGCCTCAAGCACGGGCTCGTAGTAGGAACTGAAAACCACCTTGCCCTTGCCGTCCGTGCCGATGGTGCGGTAAATGGAAAATCTTTCCCTTATGGCGGCGTTAAGCTCGGCCTGCGTCCTGGCCGATTTGTAGATTTCGGTAAACGCCTGCAGCGCCGCCCTGAGGTCGGCGGAGGTTATTTCCCTGCCGTCTATGGTGTAAGTGGTCTTTGCCGCGGAGGACTGAAGGTATGCCATGCTTTTCGCGGCGGAGGCCAGCAGCGCGTCCTTGTCCTGCGGGTCCGAGAAAAGCGGTATGTCGGCGTTGGCCACGGGCCTGAAGGCCTGGGACGGCGCCGGGGCCTTGCCTGGCGTGGCGCAGGAGGCCAGAAAAGCCGAGGCCGCCAGCGCGACAATCATAAATTGCGCGTTTTTTAATTTCATCGCTAATTAAGCTCCCGAGAGTTCTGCTTCTTTGAGCATTGTCACAAATTTTGCAATTTGACACAACAAGCCAGCACTGCTACAATCTCGTATACAAGAACGGGGTTTATTTTTGAAGAAATATATATATATCATCGCGGCGTTCGCCGCGTTCCTCTGCACTTCCGCGTATGCTGACGATGCCGTTATCGGCGGGCTTTCCGGCAGGGTGGATATGCGTCTTGACCTTCGCAAGGGGTGGGAGCCGGCCGTTCTCGGCGCGGCCATACCCGAAGGCGGCGGCGTCCGCACCGGCGAGGACGGCTCGGCGGAGCTTCGTTTCCCTAATAAATCCAAAATCTGGCTCAAACCCAACAGCACCATAGAAATAGAGCAGCATCAGTCCCTCGCGGCCAAGATAGCCGTTGTCGCCGGCTACATAAAGGCCCGCATTCCCCATTTGCGCCGCAAGGAAGTTTTCGAGCTCCGCACCACGGCGGCCGTTGCCGCGGTACGCGGCACGGAACTCCTCATGAACGTGGGAGACGAGGGTGTCGCTGAAGTAAGCGTGCTTTACGGCCTTGTCCAGCTTGTCTACAGTGTGCCTCCCGCTGTCGGCCCTTCGGAAGTGGACCTGACGC